>JAQGKJ010000678.1 GCA_028290165.1 Bradyrhizobium sp.
GCTCCATGAAGGTCTTCATATCGACATGGACCTCGAAGGGCGATATCGGGACGGCGTCATCGGATATCGATGGCGTTGCGACCACGCAGGTCATGACGAACGCGACGATTGTTCGTGGGACGACAGTTCCTGGACAGAGCCGGATGCCGATCATGCTATCGAACCTGCATTGTGAACCCGATCCAGCGCCCGCAAGTGACTACTGCAATCCACAGCAGAATGGATAATCCTCCCGCCAGCCGTGCCGGAAGCGGCAACCGGGTCTCGTTCTCCCACCGCGGCAAATCCCTGGCGCTTATCGCATGAAAGATCGCCATGTTCAGGCCGGCCGCGCAGATCAGAAAAATCTTGGCGACGAAATAGCCGTTTGCCAGATACTTGGTGGCGTTGGAAATGAACAGCAGGATGCCCGAGGCAACGGCAACGGCAAACGCGCCCCAGGTGAGGGGCAAGATGCCGCTCGTGACGCGGCCGACGGACTGGTGAACTGAGGCCAGCCCAAGCAATCTCAGATCGACAACGAGAATGGAGCCGACCACCAGACAGATCGAGACCACGTGCACCGATTCGATCAGCGGGAACAGCAGATCATTCTCGCGAATATTGTCTGCCAGTCCGCTGTCCTCGAAATATGAAATAAAATCCTGGAGCAACTGCATCATCCCGCCTGCGTGTAAGCAATCCAGCGTCCGGCGAATAGAATGCTGCACCAGACCAATATGGAGACGGTCGCCGCGAACCGTCCGGCCACCCGCCGCCTGCGGTCCTTGTCCCAAAAAGTCGGCGATGACGATATCGATCGTTGCAGCCCGGCAGTCAGCATGATGGCGACGGCAAGCAGCGCCATCTTGAGATAGAAGGTGGAATTGAGCAGCGAACGTCGCGGCTCGCCGACGATCAACAGGCTTCCCGTGATCAAAAGGATGAGCAGGACCGGCCAGATCGCGGGCAGGAAGCGCCGCGCGACTTCGGGCATCGGCACGTCGCGCTGGAGCAACCGCCAGATTCGCAGATCCACCAGGATCGCGGAGGAAAACACCACCGCAACGCAGAGGATGTGAATGACCTGAAGGGCCGGAATAATCCAGCCTGCCGTCTGGATGGTGTGGCTGAGCGAGGTCGTCGCCAGCCACCTGGAAAATTCGCTGAGCGCGATCATCACATCATTGTTCGGCCGGCGTCAGGCTGTAAGTCAGTTCCTGGCCGCTCGGCAGCGTGACTTTCAGCAAAAAGCCGCCGGGATTGCCGTCGCGAAGCGGCGCGTAGCGGAAAACCGCGTGATCTCCGGGCTGCAGCGAGCGCTTGGTCCAGCCCGAGCGGGTCAAAACCCCGGGGCTCGAGACTTCGAACACCCATGTCTTTGTCGGTTCGCCATTCCTGGCGTCTGCTTCGATGACAAACGAGATGTGAGGGTTGGTCCAGTTGACGGTCTTGACGGTGCCTTCCACGGTTTGGGGGTGATCGACGTCGTAAGCCGCATTCGAATGATGTGCCGCTGCGATGTCACCAAAACCCAAAACAAGGCTCACTGCAAAGAAAGCGATTTTGGGTGATGCCATCTCGATCGTCCTCATTACTTCCAACATTCCTACTTCACCGTGTGGACCGAGCCATACGGCCCTTGAGCGTTTGGAACGAATATATCGTTGCCGAACTGATCCTTCCCCGGGATCAGATCTTCCTGAGCGCACTCCCCTTCGGTGATCTCATAATGACGCTCGGGATAGCGGCGAAAAATTCGCGTGGTTGTCCAGCTTGTGTTCAGAACCTTCGGCGCCGTTATCTCAAGGTCGTCGTAAAGCACGTCCGGCTTCGCCAGATGCAGCCGTTCGAGAACGTGCATGTCGCCATTATTGGGTATGCCGACCGCCTCGCTGATCGCGATATAGGCCTGCGGCACAATGGCGGTGGTGTCGATCACCAGCGTTTCATCATCCCAGTGCCCGACCGAATGGCCGTGCAGCGTCAGATCGGGGTCTTCGGGATGTGGCCGGCCATCCATATAGATTCGCCGCATCCGGTTGCCGTCAACCTCTCCCAGCATGGTGATGCGGCCGGGCGTCGACAGAATTTCAAACGCATTGTGCGTGATCAGCATCCAGCTCGGCATGCCATGCGGCAGACAATGACTGAGAACAAGGAAAGGCCGTCCCGCCTTTTCCTCGGCAATCATGTGCTGGACCTGCGGCAGAATATCCGGCTTCCAGGGCGGCGTATTCGCTGTTTCCTGGCGCTTCTGGTCTTTCACGTCCGGAACCCACACGCCGCTTAGATCAGGCGGCGCGGCAACGGCGCGGGAAACGACGGACACCCCGACCAGCGTCGCGGCACAACAAACCATCGCGAGCTTCTTCGCAGAAGTATTCACCCCGATTAACCCTTGTTATTTTCAATACAGTGCAGCCGGATCTACACCGCGTCCGAAGTCATAGATGGAGGGTTTACTGAACAATGTGGTGCGCGGCGATATTAGTAACGGCAATCGCAAAAGAAAAGCAACGCCGGAGACAGCCGACTTCACCATTTCGGGAGGAGCGCTTTCTATCGCCGGCGAATAGCGCAAGCCGTTGCACCATTCGATGGTCTGGCACGCTCATCGACACAAGCGGTTACGCTTCCGGTTCCCGAACGATTCCCGCCACAGATTGGTCAACTGCCGCGCTCAAATTCTCTGCACATTTGCAGTATCACCTTCGCGGGAGCCGCCAAGATCACTGCAAAGGCCACCATGGTTGCTTCAAAGACCGCCCGCTTCCTCCTGAAATACGCGTCGAGCGATCCGCTGAGGCTGCCCGATATCATGCGCCGTCGCGCGATCGAGCAATTCCGAACGCCGCCGACCGGCCTCGCGATCACGCGCTTCGATGGCGTGCAGTACGAGATCGACATGTCGTTGCATTGCATAATGAAGAAATATTTTTTCCGTACCCACGAAATGTTTCTCGAACGCATCTTCAGGCGCTGCCTCGCTCCCGGCCAAACCTTCGTCGATATCGGCGCCAATTGCGGCTACTGGTCGGCCTTTGCCTTGTCGCTTGTGGGCCAGAGCGGCGAGGTGCACGCCTTCGAGCCGGTGTCGCAATATTTTGCCTTTGTCCAGCGGCTTGCCGAGATCAACCCCGCTTATCGGGTGATCGCCAACAAGATCGCCTGCGGCGCCCGCCCGGGCAGCTCCACAATGGCCGTGGTCGGGCCCCGCGCGGAGAATTTCGACAACTACTACACCAGCATCGGGTCGAGTTCGCTTGCGATCGGCTTCCTCGATCACGCGCGGGAGCTGACCGAAAATATCACCGTCGAGACTATCGCCTTCGACGACTATGTGCGCGATCGCAAAATCGATCTCGATCGCATCGGCCTGATCAAGATCGATGTCGAGGGTTTCGAGGCTTCAGTATTCGATGGCATGCAAGGCGTGCTGACAAAGAGCGGCCACAAAGTCCCGCTGCTGTGCGAAATCCTCACCGATCTGGATCGCCCCGAGCCGCTCGACGGAACGCGGATCATCGAGCGCCTTGAGGGTTGCGGCTACCGCTGCCTTGATGCCACCCATTTGCGGCCGATCGATCGGCACGCGCTTGGGTTCGAGGAGAACATTCTGTGTGTCTGACGATCGCCCGGGTTCCGTCGCTGGCGCGTCTTTCAGGCATGACGAAGAACTGGTCGCTTTATCGCCAGGATGCCGTCACCAAATGGCCGCAGCCGCCGAACATTCGCGCAGCCTTGTGAGACACGAAATCGGAACCACAGCGCGCGTCGAATGGTTTTCTAGCGATGTTACGCCGGTCTGACGGCGTAACGGGCAGATGGCTTCGACCAGGAGTACCCCATGCGAAAATATGTCATGCCAATCCTTGCCGCCGTAGCGCTCGGGTTAGCGACACCCGCTGCGGCCTATGACTCGGGCGGCCTCATTTCGATGCAGAGAGCATTGGATGTTGCGACCGATCTCGGTCTTGCGACCGTATCCCATACTCAATTTCTCGGTAACGAATGGGAAATCGAGGGGCGGGATATTTCAGGCCGGTACATGGAAGTCTATATCGACGCCAGCACCGGTGACGTCATCAATGTGAACCGGTAGTCGCGCCGGACGCGTCTCGAACGGGGATGCAAAGGCGGTCGTTTCCACCTCGCCACCGCGAGCAGGTTGGCTTGCGCGCTCGCGAGATGACGTCTCGTCTCAGATGATCGTATTGTCGGAAGCCCGACATTGGCTTGCGCGTGAGCGCCACGGTGCCGACGCGCAATGTGGCTTGGACCGATTGTTTATTCGCGATAGAAAAGTCGTTCCACTCGCGATAACAAACGCAGCAAAACAGGGCGCCGCACATGAAGCTCAGCGCACGCAATATTCTTCCCGGCAAGGTCGTGGCGGTGACCAAGGGATCCACCACCGCGCATATCAAGGTCGAGCTCGCCTCGGGACTGACGGTCACGTCGTCGATCACCAATGAGGCGGTCGATGAACTCGCCCTCAAGGTCGGCGACAGCGTCTCGGCCGTGATCAAGGCGTCGGATGTGATGATCGGAAAGTAGCTGCGGAAACGGCGGAGTCTCGCGCCCGCCGATTTCGAACGCTCTGGCTCTCCCGCGGAAGTCATCTCGAAAGGGTCGGGCTTTATCGCGCCTCGGGGCGCGGTCCGATCGCCATGCCGCCAACTTCATCATCGACGTCGCGCGAGCGGTTGCAATCGCGGCCCGAACCGCGGTCAACGCCTGGGCTTGCAGCTTCGTCCCGGCCTACCGCGCATTGAAAATGCGCTGCCAGATGGTGCCGCCATGTTTTTTCCAACTAGATAAAAAATAGAGAGTGATCACCGCGAACAAAACCAACGCCGGCGCTCCCGTCAAGTTGAAGCCCTCACTGTCGTCTCGCCGATCATTGTCGGCATCCCCAACAAGGACCCGAGCGATCCGAAATGGCAGGACGACTCCGCCGTCCGCGCCTACCGCACGTTCTTCGAAAAATATCTGGCAGGCGCGGATATTGCCAACACCAGCTATCTGACCGGCTACCAGCAAGGCATGGTGCTCGAGCAGATCCTGAAGCGATGCGGTAACGACCTGTCGCGCGCCAACATCGCGACGCAGGCCAAGTCATTGAAAGATTTCGTGCTGCCGACCGCGCTACCCGGCATCAAGATCAACACCAGCGCGACCAGCAACATGGTCTGGACCCAGATGCAGCTGCAGCGCTGGAACGGCACGAGCTGGGATCAGTTCGGCGATGTCCTGGATGCGGCGTCGGAGTGAAGCGCTGGTGTCAGGTCGAGGTGAACTATCTCCGCCATCATGAGGAGGCCGCAACGCGGCCGGGTGTCTGGCGCGCGCCGGGGCCGGGATGCACGTGGACACCCTTCGCCTCGATCGGTTCGCCGCACTCCGAGCAGATCATCACCGGATCGAACATCTTTCCGCATTTCTTGTGTTCATGCAGCATCGGTCGCCCGCGCGCATCCACCATGTGGATATTGCCCCAATGCACGATCGACATGATAACGGGATAAAGGTCGAGCCCTTTTTGGGTGAGGATATACTCGTAGCGCTTGGGAGATTCCTGATATGGAATCCGGCGCAGCACGCCGAACCGCACCAGCTTCTTCAGCCGCTCGGCCAGGAGATGCCGGGTAATCCCGAGCGAGGATTGAAACGCTTCAAACCGGCGCTTGCGCAGAAAACACTCGCGAAGAATCAGCAGGCTCCAGCGGTCGCCGATCACGGCCACGGTGCGGGCCAGTGAACAGGGTTCTTCTTCCAGCGCATCCCACTTCATCGCGTTCTCCAGTCAGCCGCGGTATTGCCGTCCGCGGGCAAATCACCCCAGCGCCCCATTCTAAATAGGCACTGAGCGGCGCACAACCGGCCAGTCGATCAATCGAACAGCAAATAGCTGTTCCGGATTGACAGTTCTATAATAGAACTATATGGAAGGGCAAGACAGTGGCCGGCCTCACGTGGGCAGGCCGCGGCGGCGATGCCCTGGCAACGCCATCAAAAGGAAAACGTCCCGTGGCTGGTCCCCTCAACGTCGAATTTCATTTCGATTTCGGCAGTCCGAATGCCTATCTGGCCGAACTCGTTCTTCCGCAAGTCGAGAAACGGACCGGGGTCAAGTTCTCCTACATTCCGGTGCTGCTCGGCGGCATCTACAAGGCGACCAACAACATGTCGCCATCCGAATCGCTGCGCGGGATCAGGAACAAGCCGGAATTCAACGCGCTGGAAACCAGCCGCTTTATTGCCCGCCACAACATCACGACCTTCAAATCCAATCCGTTTTTCCCGGTCAACACGCTGGCGCTGATGCGCGGCGCGGTCGCGGCCCAGTTCGAAGACATGTTCGAGCCCTACTTCCGCGCGGCCTACCACCACATGTGGGAAGATCCGAAGAAGATGGACGATCCTGCGGTATTCAAGGACGCCTTTATTTCTTCCGGCATTGATATCGACCGTCTGATCGCGCGCGCACAGCAGGACGACGTCAAGAAGAAGCTGATCGAGAATACCACGGATGCTGTAGAGCGCGGATCGTTCGGCTCGCCGACGTTTTTTGTCGGCAAGGAAATGTTTTTCGGCAAGGACCAATTGCGCGACGTCGAGGAATCGATCGTCGAACAAACCGGAATCGCCCGGCTCAAGACCGCGTGAAGCCGGTCGATCGGACATTGACGGGTTCTAAAAAAGAACTCCTAAGTTACCGGTCGAGAAAGTCTGCGGAAAGGCATCCGCGTCGGGTGGAGGAACCCCAGGTGGGATCGGTGCAGGAGATCGCAGCCGCAGACGTGCTCGAGGCATTGCCTCGCCGCATCCATGAGGTGATCGACCGGCACGTGGCCGAAATGCCCGACCGGCTGGCGCTGATCGAAGATGGCGGCGTCTTGAGTTATCGCGATCTCTATCGCGCGGTGAAAGAGATCGCGGATGCGCTTGTCGCGCTCGGCATACGGGCAGGCGACCGCATCATGATCACAAGCGAAAACTGCATCGCGCTGGCGTGCCTGTTGCTCGCCGCCTCGCGCATCGACGCTTGGGCGATCGTCGTCAATCCGCGGCTTTCGCCGCGGGAGCTCGATCAGATCAGGGATCACAGTGGCGCGCGCCGCGCTTTCTTCACATCGGGCGTTTGCAGGGAGGCCGCCGCGCATGCCTCGCGCTACAGCGCGAACGTGCAAAGCGTCGGGCCGCTGCAGGAGATCGGCGTCTCCGCGCTGAACGAAGACACCAAGCCCGAACCCGTCGAGGCGGATTCCGCAAAACAAGTCGCGCTCCTCATCTACACGTCCGGCACGACCGGAACGCCCAAGGGCGTCATGCTGACCCATCGGAATCTTTTGTTCAGCGCGAAGACCACGGCCTGGTTCCGAAGGATGGATGCCAACGACAAGGTCTATGTCGTGCTCCCGATCTCGCACATCGTCGGGATTTCGCTCTTGATCATGACGCTGATGACCGGCGCCAAGGTGCGGCTCACCAGCAAATACGATCCGGCGGCGCTGGCGAAAGCGATGGCGGAGGAGGGCGTCACCATTTTGAACGGCGTGCCGGCCACCTACCAGCGGCTGCTCGAATACAAGAGGCTTGCCGGATTGCCAAAACTCGACCGCGGCGCGCTGCGCCTGATCGCGGTAGCCGGCGCCCCGCTCGATCTCGACCTGAAGTCGCGGGTCGAGCAGGAACTCGGCCTCCCCCTGCTCAACGGCTACGGGATCACCGAGTGCTCGCCAGGAATTTCCGGCGTCCGCTTCGACGCGCCCAGAAATGATCAGGCGGCCGGCAGGCTGCTGCCGGGCATCGAACCCAGGATCATCGGGCGTGACGGCACTCCTGTGGCCGATGGTCAGGTCGGCGAACTTCACGTGCGCGGGCCGAATGTCATGCGCGGCTACTATCGATCGCCCGAGCTGACTGCGAAGGCCATCGATGCCGATGGCTGGTTCAACACCGGCGACCTCGCGCGTTTCGAAGGCGATTGTCTCTTTATCGTCGGCCGCACCAAGGAGATGATCATCCGCTCGGGGTTTAATGTCTACCCGGCCGAAATCGAAGCTGTCCTGAGCTCCCATGACGCCGTCGTTCAATGTGCGGTGGTGGGGCGTGCGGTCGAAGGCAATGAAGAAGTCGTCGCCTTTGTCCAGCTGCTGCAGGGCTCGAACACGAGCCCGGAAGACCTGATGGCCCATGTCGCCCCGCAACTGACCTCCTACAAGCGGCCGTCGCAAATCATCGTTCTGGAAACGCTGCCGGCAACATCGACTGGAAAGATCCTCAAGCACAAATTGGCCGAGACGTTGCGCGCGGGCTGATATCCGTGCGTCCGTTTCGACCATTCACCTCGGGAGAACATAGTTGGAAAAGCGCAACGCGACAGTCGCCGTTATCGGCGCCGGCGACTTCATTGGCGGCGAAATCGCCAAGAAGTTCGCCGCCGAAGGTTTTGATGTTTTCGTCGGCCGCCGGCAGGGCGAAAAGCTCGCGCCGCTGGTCAAGGAGATCGAGGCCGCCGGTGGCACGGTATTCGGCCGCGCGCTTGACGCCCGCAAGGAAGAGGAAATGATAAAATTCATTTCCGACGCCGATGGGCACGCCCCGCTCGAAATCTGCGTCTTCAACATCGGCGCCAACGTCAATTTCCCGATCGTCGAGACGACCGAACGGGTGTTCCGAAAAGTCTGGGAGATGGCGTGTTATTCCGGTTTTCTCGCGGGCCGCGAAGCCGCGCGCGTGATGCTGCCGCGCGGCAAGGGCAATATCTTCTTCACCGGCGCCACCGCCAGCTTGCGCGGCGGCTCCGGCTTTGCGGCCTTTGCGAGTGCAAAGTTCGGGTTGCGCGCGGTGGCGCAGTCGATGGCGCGCGAACTCGGCCCCAAGCACATCCATGTTGCCCATCTCATCATCGACTCCAGCGTCGATACCGAATGGGTGCGGCAATTGATCGTGAACCGCGAGGGACCGCAGGCGCTCGAGAATTTGAATCCGGATCGCCTGATGCGCCCGGCCGCGGTCGCCGAAGCCTACTGGCAGCTCTATCAGCAGCCGCGCGATGCCTGGACTTTCGAGCATGAGATCCGCCCATTCGGCGAGAAGTGGTGATGATAGCGGCGCAACTGCGGTCAACGAATTCGGAGACATAGATGAAGACAGCGATCACGGAGATGTTCGGCATCGAACATCCGATCATCCAGGGCGGCATGCACTATGTCGGCTTTGCAGAACTCGCCGCAGCGGTTTCCAACGCCGGCGGGCTTGGGATCATCACCGGCCTGACGCAAAAGACCCCGGAATTGCTCGCCAAGGAAATCGCGCACTGCCACGACATGACGGACAAGCCGTTCGGCGTGAATCTCACGTTCCTGCCCGCATTTTCAATGCCGCCCTATCCGGAATACATCGCGGCCATCAGGGAAGGCGGCATCAAGATCGTTGAAACCGCCGGGCGCAGTCCCGAGCAGTATATGCCGGCGCTAAAGGTGGCTGACATCAAGGTGATCCATAAATGCACGTCGGTCCGGCATTCCCTAAAGGCCGAGCATATCGGTTGCGACGCCGTCAGCGTCGACGGTTTTGAATGCGGCGGTCACCCCGGCGAAGACGACATGCCCAACATGA
>JAQGKJ010000391.1 GCA_028290165.1 Bradyrhizobium sp.
GAAAGCGTGCCCGGCACCTCGGTGGACCGTCAATGCGGCTCGTCGCAGCAGGCGCTGCATTTCGCCGCGCAGGCGGTGATGTCCGGCACCATGGATGTCGTGATCGCCGCCGGCGTCGAGGCGATGACGCGGGTGCCGATGGGGCTGGCGTCGCAATTGCCGGCCAAGAACGGCTTTGGCACCTACAAGAGCCCGAACATCGAGGCGCGCTATCCGAACATCGTGTTCAGCCAGTTCACCGGCGCCGAAATGATGGCGGAGAAGTACGGCCTGTCGAAAGATGAACTCGACGAGTATTCCTATGAAAGCCACCAGCGCGCCATTGCGGCGACGCAGGCCGGAAAATTCAGGGACGAGATCATTCCGCTGCAGATCACCCGCGCGGATGGTTCGACCGACACCCACGCCATCGATGAAGGCATCCGCTTCGACGCCAGCCTCGAGGGCATGAGGAACGTAAAACTGATCGCGGAGAACGGCAAGCTTACCGCCGCCAGCGCCAGCCAGATCTGCGACGGCGCCTCAGGTGTGATGGTGGTCAATGAAAAGGCCCTGAAATCGCTCGGCATCGCACCGCTGGCGCGGATCCACCACATGACCATGATGGGCGGCGACCCCGTGATCATGCTGGATGCGCCGCTGCATGCGACCGAACGTGCGCTGAAGAAGGCCGGCATGTCGATCAACGACATCGACCTGTTCGAGGTCAACGAGGCCTTTGCTTCGGTGCCCACCGCATGGCTGAAGACCACCGGCGCCGATCCTGCAAAGCTCAACGTCAACGGCGGCGCGATTGCGCTCGGGCATCCCCTGGGTGGCTCCGGCACCAAGCTGATGACCACGCTGGTCAACGCGCTGAAGCAGCGCAACAAGCGCTACGGCCTGCAGACCATGTGCGAGGGCGGCGGCATGGCGAACGTGACGATCGTGGAGCGACTGTAAACGCTTCAACGCAACTGGTGTCGTCCCGGCCTCGAGCCGGGACCCATAACCACAAATGTTTGTGGTTGTACATATCTGGTGCTCCAGCTCGTTTCAAAATTGACATCCGTGGTTATGGTCCCCGCGTTCGCGGGGACGACCACATTGATTGTTTCGGGACCTCCCATGACTCACCCTTCCGTCCACGCGCGGAGCAAACCGGACAAGATCGCCTACCGGATGGCGGGGACCGGCAAGGCGATCACCTATCGGGAGCTGGATGAGCTTTCGAACCAGGGCGCGCATCTGTTCCGCGCGCTCGGCCTCAAGGCCGGCGATCACGTCGCGTTCCTGATCGAAAACCGGCTGGCGTTCATGGAGATCTGCTGGGCGGCGCAGCGCTCGGGGCTGTATTACACCGCGATCAGCCGCTACCTCACTAGCGACGAGATCGCCTATATCGTCAGGGACTGTGGCGCCGAAATCGTCATCACCTCGCCGAAATGCGCCGAGCAGATCAAGGGGCTGGTCTCCGACGCGCCAGGGGCGCCGCGCTTCTACATGATCGACGAGCCACTGCCGGGATTTCGCTCGTGGGACCAGGAAGCGATCGCGCAACCGACCACGCCGATCCCTGACGAAGTTGTCGGCTATGACATGCTGTATTCGTCGGGCACCACGGGGCGGCCGAAGGGTATCAAGAAGCAGTTCGAAAACAAGCCGATCGATCTGCCCAATCCGTTTCTCAAAACCCTCTGCGCGGACATGTGCGGGATGAATGCCGACAGCATCTATCTGTCGCCGGCGCCGCTGTATCACGCAGCTCCGCTGCGCTTCAACATGATGGCGATCACGCTGGGGGGAACCTCGATCATCATGGAATCCTTCGACGCCGAGGAATTTTTGCGCCTGGTCGAAAAGCACAAGATCACCCAGTCGCAGCTGGTGCCGACCATGTTCGTGCGCATGCTGAAACTCCCCGACGAAGTGCGCACGCGCTATGACGTCTCCTCGGTGAAAGGCGCCATCCACGCCGCAGCCCCCTGCCCGGTCGACGTGAAGGCAAAAATGATCGAATGGTGGGGTCCGATCCTGATCGAGTATTACGGCGGCTCCGAAGGGAACGGCATCACCGTCTCCACCTCACAGCAATGGCTGACGCATCGCGGCACGGTCGGCCGCGCCGTGGTCGGCAAGGTCAGGATTCTCGACGAGAACGATCAGGAATTACCCTCGGGGCAGATCGGAACGGTCTATTTCGCCGACGGCCCGGCGTTTACCTATCATAACGATCCCGAGAAGACGAAGCGCGCCTACAACGCCCGGGGCTGGTCGACGCTCGGCGACGTCGGCTATCTCGACGATGAGGGCTTTCTCTATCTCACCGACCGCAAGTCCTACATGATCATTTCCGGCGGCGTGAACATCTATCCGCAGGAGACCGAGGATGTGCTGATCACCCATCCCGCGATCGCCGATGTCGCGGTGTTCGGCGTGCCGAACGAAGAGATGGGCGAAGAGGTCAAGGCGGTGGTGCAGCCTCACGACATGGCGCGGGCCGGCAAAGCGCTGGAAGCCGAGCTGATTTCATTTTGCCGCAAGCATCTGTCGCCGATCAAATGCCCGCGCAGTATCGACTTCGAAGCCGAATTGCCGCGCACCCCCACCGGAAAACTGGTGAAGCGGCATCTGCGCGACCGCTATTGGCCGAAGACGGTGGTGCGGGTGTAAGTTCGTTATGCCACAGGCCTTGTGCCGGCCATGACAAGGAAACAGATGACAACCGTCCCCGCCATCGCCCTCCCTTCCACCATTCGCTCGCGCTTCGTCGACGATATCAACGGGCTACGAATGCATGTGCTGGAATCAGGCTTCGAGACGCGCGGCCGGCCCTGCCTGCTGCTGCTGCACGGCTTTCCCGAACTTGCCTTTAGCTGGCGCAAGGTGATGCCGCTGCTCGCCGCCGCCGGCTATCACGTGATCGCGCCGGACCAGCGCGGTTATGGCCGCACTACCGGCTGGGACGCGGATTACGACGGCGATCTCAATTCCTTCCGCCTGCTCAACCTGGTGCGCGACGCGCTGGGGTTGGTGTCGGCGTTCGGCTATCGCCATGTCGACGCCGTTGTCGGACACGATTTCGGCTCTTCGGTCGCCGCATGGTGCGCACTGGTGCGCCCAGACGTGTTTCGATCGGTCGCGCTGATGAGCGCACCGTTCGGCGGAGCGCCGCCGCTGCCGTTCGATACGGCCGATGCGCCGAGACCGAAGCGTGAAGATCCGGCGCAACGCGAACTCGCGGCGCTGCCACGGCCGCGCAAGCATTATCAATGGTATTATTCGACGCGCGAAGCCAACGCCGACATGCACCGCGCGCCGCAGGGCGTACATGCTTTCCTGCGCGCCTATTATCATCACAAGAGCGCGGACTGGAAAGACAACAAGCCTTATCCGCTCAAGAGCTGGACCGCGAACGAACTGGCAAGACTGCCGACCTATTACGTGATGGATTTTGCCAGGAACATGGCCGAGACGGTGGCAGAGGAAATGCCCTCAGCGGAGGAAATCGCCGCCAACAAATGGCTGCCCGACAACGAGCTCGCCTTCTACAGCGCCGAATACGCCCGCACCGGATTCCAGGGCGGGCTGCAATGGTATCGCTGCGGCACCTCCGGCGCGTTCACGGCCGAGCTCGAAACCTGGTCGGGCCGCAGCATCGATGTGCCCTCCTGCTTCATATCGGGAAAGCAGGACTGGGGCATCTATCAGCGCCCGGGCGTCTATGAGGCGATGCAGCAGTCCGCCTGCACGCGCATGCTCGGCGTTCATTTGGTCGAAGGCGCCGGCCACTGGGTGCAGCAGGAGCAGCCGGACGAGGTTGTTAAGTTGCTGTTGCAATTCGTGAAGCAGCTGGGAAGATCCGAGACCCGGTAGGTTCATCCCCAGTTCATTATCCGTCTGGCATCGTGGCCGGACGGACGCAGGAACCATTTCCCGGGGGCCACGTTGCCTACCACTGGGTGATGCGCCCGGCGAACACCACTGGAGGAGGAAAACCATGGAAAAGAGGATCGCTGGACTTTTGGGAGCGGTAGCGACGCTCGGCGCATTCAACGCCGCCGAGGCCGCGCCAACTCCCGCTCCGGCGCCGAGCGACGTGTTGAGGGCCAATTCGTTTGCCCAACTGCTTCAGCCGATCCCGAACGCGGCCTCCCTGCTGCAAGCGATCGATGAATCCGCGCCGGTCCCGTCAGCGGACGAAAACGTCCAGCTTGCCCAGTTCTACCGCCATCACCACCATCATCATCACCACAGCCAGTATCGTGGATATTATGGCTACGACGAGGGGCCCCGCGTCATCGTCGTGCCTCGCCGATACCGTCATCACCACCATCATCATCACCACCATCACAGCTTCTATCGCCGGTACTATTGAAGCCGGGCGCCAGCGGACGACGGGAAACAGGACCTCCGGTCCTGTTTTTTATGCGGAAGTGTGGCGCTGACTTTCCCTCCCCCCTCAAGCGTGGGAGAGGATGTGTTGAAGGCTAATCCTCGCGGGCTTTTTCCTTCGCCGCGCGATGCAGATGGCGATAGGTCCCGTCGAATACAGTGTCGGTCGATGATGTCCATTCGGTCCCGGCCGACAGCGTCGGCCGGCTGCTATAGATGCGCCGCGCCTGAAGCTCGCGCTCGGCCGCCTCCTCCTCGCCCATCCTCTCGAGTTCGAAGGAGGCCTCCTCGGGGATCACGATGATCTGGGCGAACGGCTCGTTCGGCCGGAAAATGTGGGTGCGGCCCTCGGCCGGTGCCTTGAAGACGCAAAAGAACATCATCGGCCACCAATTGCGGATCAGCGCCGGCACCGCGATCGGCACAGTGTCGGTCGGGTCGCTATAGAATCGCGGATGCGGTTCGGTGCGGATCGCCATGCCCTTTTCGACCTTGAGATCCAGCAGGATCTGGTAGGTGTAAAAGGTGTCGCCGAAATTCCGGAACGGCGGCCAATTCGCGCCACCTTCCGGCGGCGGTCCCCAATCTGCGTCCAGGATCAAACGGCCGTCTTTGGTGGTGACGTGCAGTTCAATGTCATAGGGATAAAACAGTTCGATGCCATATTGCGCGCCCTCGGAGAAGGGAACGCAATGCCACACCTGTTCGCGTGAGCCGTCCTTGCGAGGTTCGCGCGTGCCGGCCCATCCGGGAATCTCGAGCTTGGTGCGACGCGGTGCCAACCGCGGATCGTTCAAGCGATATTTCACCTTGTCCATGAGGTCTCCCAGTTGGTCCTCCCCGCGATAGGAACTCGAACGGACGCCAGCCGCAACTGTTCCAAATTGCGCGATCGGGAAATCATCGGCAAGCGGTGCGGCTGTCGGGCGGGCCATTTGACCCCGCCCGATCAAGCCACTATATCATCTTTAGAACCATTCTAAATTAGCCAGGAAGACGTTCCGATGAAGAATTTCGCCGATTTGACCGAGCGCGAAGTGTTGGCGGTTGCGATCTCCGCGGAGGAGGAAGACAGCCGCATCTACATGACCTTCGCGGAGGATCTCGCGGAACGTTATCCGGAATCGGCCAAGATATTCGAGGAGATGGCGGAGGAGGAAAAAGGCCATCGCCATATGCTGCTGGAGATGTACGAAAAACGTTTCGGCCCGAACCTCCCGCCGATCCGAAGAGACAACGTCAAGGGATTCTTGCGGCGCCGTCCGATCTGGCTGACCAAGAACCTGTCGCTCGACGCCATCCGCAAGGAAGTCGGCACGATGGAGTTCGAGGCCGAGCGGTTTTACGTCAAGGCCGCCGAGCAAACCCAGGACGTCGGCGTCCGCCGGCTGCTCGGCGATCTCGCCGACGCCGAAAAAGGCCACGAAAAAACCGCGGCCAAGCTGACCGACCAGATCCTCAGCCCCGACGTGCGCGCGGAAGAGGACAAGACGCGCCGCCGCGTCTTCGTGCTGCAATATGTGCAGCCGGGCCTCGCCGGATTGATGGACGGCTCGGTGTCGACGCTGGCTCCGCTGTTCGCCGCCGCCTTTGCAACGCATCAGAACTGGCAGACCTTTCTCGTTGGCCTTGCCGCCTCGATCGGCGCCGGCATCAGCATGGGCTTTGCCGAAGCTTTGTCCGACGATGGATCATTGACCGGACGCGGGTCGCCCTGGCTGCGCGGATTGACCTGCGGGCTGATGACGACGCTCGGCGGTCT
>JAQGKJ010000405.1 GCA_028290165.1 Bradyrhizobium sp.
TTGCCGGAGATGCCCATCCGGATTTCTTCCTCCGATGGCTGTGGGTTCTCCTTGAGCAGCCGTTGCGCGCGCACGATCATACCGGGCGTGCAGAAGCCGCATTGCAGCCCGTGCATCATGCGAAAGCCTTCCTGCAGCGCCGACAGCGAGCCGTCGGCATTGGCGACGCCCTCGATGGTGGTGATCTCGGAACCCTGGGCCTGAACGGCAAATACCGTGCAGCTTTTCACGGACATGCCGTCGAGATCGACGGTGCAGGCGCCGCAATGGGTGGTCTCGCAGCCGATATGGGTGCCGGTGAGCGAAAGATTCTCGCGCAGGAAATGCACCAGCAGCGTGCGCGGTTCGACGAGGCCTTCGACCTCGGCGCCGTTCACCTTCATGGTCACATGGGTCTTTGCCATTTTTGTCTCTCCCTAACCAGCGCGGCCGGCGGCGCGGGTCAGCGCCCGCGTCACCATGATGCCGCCGACATGCTTGCGGTATTCGATTGGCCCGCGGGCATCCGCGGCCGGCGACATGATCGCCTCCGCCGCCGCCGCGGCCTTTTTCAGCGTCGCCGCGTCGAGGCTGGTGCCGATCGCGGCTTTGGCGGCATCCACGGCGAGCAGCGGCGTTTCGTGCAGATTGGTGAGGCCGATCGCACAAGATGCGACCTTGCCGTTCGCCATCGTCAGCACCACGGCCGCGGCGGCGGTGGCGTAGTCGCCGACCTTGCGTTTTAACTTCTCGTAGGCGTAGCCGTGACCGGCCGCCGGCAGCGGGATCAAAATTGCGGTCAGGATTTCGCCGGGCTCGAGCGCGGTGAAATAGGCGCCCTGATAGAAATCCGTCGCTGGGACTTCGCGCGCGCCGCCGGCGCCTTCGAGCCGGTAGCTGGCGCCGAGCGTCAGCATCAGCGCCGGCATGTCGTTGCCGGGATCGCCATTGGCGACGTTGCCCCCGATGGTGCCGCGGTAGCGCACCTGGGGATCGGCGATCAAAAGCGCCGTCTCGTGCAGGATCGGCAGCGATTTCGCGATCTCGTCGGACGCCAGCAGCTCATGCTGGGTGGTCATCGCGCCGATCACGATGCGGTTTCCCTCGCGGCGGATGCCTTTCAGCCCCGCGATGCCGTGCAGGTCGACCAGATGTTCCGGGGTGGCGAGCATAAGCTTCATCATCGGGACCAGACTGTGGCCGCCAGCAAGGGCTCGAGCTTCGTCGCCCAATGTCGAGAGCAAATTGACCGCATCGGCCAATGTGGCAGGCCGGTGATAGCTGAACGGGCCAGGAATCATGGTCTCCTCCATGCGTCTTTGATGTTTGGCGCGTATTCACGCACCGCGTTCAGACGTCGCGCGGAGGTTGTTCTTCAAATTTTTCGCGAGCAAGGCGACGATGGTCGCCGCCTCACGGGGTCGGAAAATTCGCACGAAATGCGGACTACCCCGCACGAAATGCGTCAGGCCTCGCGACCTAACCCAGCTAAGCGTGCCGCCGGGCCAGCCCCAAGCGCGCCTTGACCTCGGCGATCTTGGCGCGGCTGACGGGAACGCGATGCGGCGACGGGCCGTCGAGCTCGATCACCGCGCCGTCGCCTTCCTTGCGCACGAATGTGACATGCGCCATCGCCACGATATGACTGCGGTGGACGCGAACGAAGAGGCCGGGATCGAGCTGCGCTTCGGCTTCCGAAATCGACCACGGGCACATCCGCTCGCGGGTGCCGTCATGGACCCGCGTGTAATGGGCGTCCGCCCGGACGCTCCTGACATCGGCGGTATCGATGAAATGGGTACCGTCCGCGCCCTCGACCGGCAGCCGCGGCGCGGGGGCTGCGCGGGGCGGCTGGCCGAGACCACCGAGCGGCGCCGACATCGGGCGCGGAAATGTGATGGCAACCGGTTCCGGCTCGGGCGGTGAATCCGGCGCAACAACGATTGCGGCTGCGCCGGCCGGATCGGCGGCCACCGGCTGCCGGCGCGGATCCGGCACCAGCGAAAGCAAAAAACCGGCCGCGATCACAAAACAGAGCACGGCCACCACCACCGAGAGGATTTGCTGCGACGCGGCCAGCCCGTCGGCATGGTGGTGCGCGGCTTGCGTCAGCGGCACGAAATGCATGCCGTACATCGCGGTGTAATGCATGCCGGACACCGCGACGCCGAACGCGATCGAGCTTGCGATCAGCCGCACACCGTCCTGCCGCGCCAGGAACGCGCGCAACCCGCCGTAGGCGGTGACGATCGCGATCAGGATCGACAGCAGCACCATCGGAGTGTCGTGCTGGATAGCAAAGTTGCCGGCGA
This sequence comes from Bradyrhizobium sp., assembly GCA_028290165.1. The sequence continues at coordinate 2,292 of JAQGKJ010000405.1, forward strand.
GGCCGTGGATGCCGACATAATGCATGCTGACGATCCCGGCCCCGAGCAGCACCGCCGACGACACCACGCGGCGCTGCGACGGCTCGCCAATGCTCAGGAAAAACAGCGAGACGCCGACCACCAGCGCGCAGATCAGAAACGAGACGATGGTGGGCAGCACAAGATAGACGGTATCCGCCGGGATCGGCGCCGCCAGCATGCCGACAAAATGCATGGTCCAGATGCCGATGCCGAGAAAGGCGGCCGCACCCGCCAACAGCACGCGGCGGCTCACGCTCGGCGTCCCGCGGATCCGTGCCGCAAGCCCGAAACCGGTGTAACCACCCAGGATCGCGATCACCACCGAGAGCGCGACGAGATAGGGATCGTGTCCTTCGAACATGATCGTCTCGGCCGCCCGTCTCCACGGGCGTGCCTCCTCCCGCCCAAGAGTTTATAGGCGCGGTGGTGGAAATGACAATCGAGCTATCATGATGTGTGATCGCAGCGGCGATGAACTCCCTTGCCCCGCTCTTCGCGGGGAGAAGGTTGGGATGAGGGGCTGCCTCCACGAATATCGAATGCGCGGTGAGTCCCCTCACCCGCCGCTACGTGGCGACCTCTCCCCCCGCAAGAGCGGGGCGAGGTAAGCGAGCTCACGCGCCGCCTTTGCCTACACAATCCCGGCCGCGACCTGGCCGCGCAGCCGCTCCAGGCTGAGCAGCGTGTTGGCGCAGGCTTCCGCCACCTCGATGCCCTTGGTGGCAAAGTGCTTGCGGAAGAATTCGAAATGCGCCGCGGTCTCGTGGAACTGCTGCGGCGTCAGCACCGCAGAAAATACCGGCACCTCGGTGCGCAGCTGCACGTCCATCAGCGACTTGATCACGGTTTCCGCGATGTATTCGTCATCGACCACGAGCCCCGCCGCGATGATCGCGGTGTAGCGCCTGGTCTTGGCGAGCAATTGCACGTGCAGCGGGATTTCGAACGACCCCGGCACCTCGAACACATCGATGCGCCCGCGTTCAATGTGGCGCGCCTCGATCTCGTCCAGGAATGCGAGGCGGCATCCTTCGATCACCTCGCGATGCCAGGCGGACTGCACGAAGGCGACCCGCTGCGGTTTTGTAAATCGCGGATGCTCCCGGCGCGGAGGCGGCTCGCCAGCCTGGTTTACCTTGGCAGGGTCTTTTGCTTCCGGCGCATCTTGCAACTGATTCATGGCTTGCCTCTTTCAGGACCAGAATCAGGGCATACGGAACAACGCGCCGCGCGCTAATCGCGGCTGTCGCGACCGTTCTCTTTCATCCGGACTTTGACCGTCGGCTTCGGAATCGCACCGAATCTGCTGACCCTTCTTTCCGGGAATTCCAGGGGAACAAGAAATCCAGGGGAGAAGGCGCTCGCGGGCTCAGGCTTTGTCCACCCTTACCGCCGGTGGGGAGTTTCACCCCGCCCTGAGAACATCGGCCGCCCGGAATGAGCGGCCTGACGTGAATTATGGCGAACCGGAACTGCGCCAGCAAGGCCTTCATCATGGGGAACCCGCATGTTGCCATGTCCCCACCGCGAAACCGGAAGGCCTGACCGGGCCTTGAAAATTAACGATTAAGGCAGACTGAGCCGGCGCGCTGCGCGCCAGTCCGGCGCGCCCGAGTCGCACGCTGCGAATCCGATTCCGGTTTGTTCTCATGTTAATAATTATGACGCGCGAAGAGCTGTGGACGAGCGGCGCTTTGCTTGTGGATGGAGTCCCCCTGCAGTTGCGCGGATTCCGCAAATCACATCACTTGATCCCGGCAGGCTAAGCCTCCGACAAGCTCGGGGCCGTCACGGGAGTGCAGCCGGCAGCGGCGCGTCAGACAAGCGCGTGGGCCTGCTGCGTTGAGTATCAACACATTCAAGAACAAGGTCGAGACGGCATGTCCCTGCTCGAAGGCATCATCGATTCCCCGAACAATCCGCTTGCGGTGGTCGAGGACATCGCCGCCAGCAACAACTGGCCGTTCGAACGCTCCGGCGAAGACGAGGTCACCATCGTCTCCAAGGGCGACTGGACCGATTACCAGCTGTCGTTCACCTGGATGACCGAGATCGAGGCGCTGCATCTGGCCTGCGCCTTCGACATGAAGATTCCTGTCCCCCGCAGGGGAGAGGTGCAGCGGCTGATCGCCGCCATCAACGAGCAATTGTGGATCGGGCATTTCGACATCTGGACCCACACCGGCATGATCATGTACCGGCAGGCGCTGGTGCTGCCGGGCGGCATCACCGCTTCCACCGCCCAATGCGAGAGCATGCTGGTCGGCGCCATCCACGCCTGCGAGCGCTATTATCCGGCGTTCCAGTTCGTGGTCTGGGCGGGAAAAACCGCGCAGGAAGCCATGACGGCTGCGATGTTCGACACCGAGGGCGAGGCGTAGGTTCGTTTGCGCAGCGAACACACCTGACAGCGGCAACGAAATCTCACCACCGTCATGCCCGGGCTTGTCCCGGGCATCCACGTCTTTGGCCACAGTTAAGCAGGAAAGACGTGGATGGCCGGGACAAGCCCGGCCATGACGAGTTATGTTGTCGGCAGTGTTATCTTGGATATTGCAATGAACGTCTCTCAACCGCTCGCGCATATCAAAGCCCCCATCGTGCTCGCCGGCGCGGGGAAGATGGGGGGTGCGATGCTGGCGGGCTGGCTGGCGCGGGGGCTTGATGCAAAATCGGTCGCGGTGATCGAGCCGCAGCCGTCGGAGGAAATCCGCGCGCTTACCGCAAAAGGCATTCGCCTCAATCCGTCGCCCAGGGATGTCGGCACAGTGGCCACGCTGGTGGTCGCCCTGAAACCGCAGACCTTTCGTGAGGCGGGCGCCATGCTGAAATCGTTCGCTGCGTCGAACTCCCTGGTGGTCTCGATCATGGCAGGCATCACGATCGCCTCGATTTCAAAAGTCTGCGGCGGCAGCGTGGTGCGCGCGATGCCGAACACGCCGGCCGCAATCGGCCGCGGCATCACGGTGGCGGTGGCAGCGAACAACGTCAGCGCACCCCAGCGCGCGGTCGCCGACGCACTGCTGCGCGCCACCGGCGCGGTCGAGTGGGTCGATGACGAGAATTTGATGGACGCGGTGACCGCCGTCTCAGGTTCCGGTCCGGCCTACATCTTCCTGCTCGCCGAGGAACTGGCGCGCGCCGGCGTCGAAGCCGGGCTGCCCGAGGGTCTTGCGACCAAACTCGCGCGCGAAACCGTCGCCGGCTCCGGCGAGCTATTGCATCGTTCGGACGCGCCGTCCGCCACGCTGCGCCAGAACGTCACCTCGCCCGGCGGCACCACGGCGGCGGCGCTGGAGGTGCTGATGGGACCCGACGGCCTGCAGTCGCTGCTGATTCGTGCGGTTGCCGCCGCGACCAGGCGATCGAAGGAATTGGCGAAGTAGTCGGAGATCGTAGGCTGGAGGGTTAGCTCATCCAAGCCGCTTGTTAAACGCCGCGACATTGACAAGCCCGCGCGCATGACGGCCCTCGCCGATGCGCCGCTTGTCATCAAAAGCTTCGACCTCGAAGCGGATCACCCGGCGCTCGACCGAGATCACCCGCGCCGTGGTCCTAACCCTTGCGCCGACCGGCGTCGCGGCGAGATGGCGGATATCGACCTCCGTGCCGACCGTGACCCAGCCCGGTTCGAGATATTTGTTGATGGCGTCGCCCGACGCCATCTCCATTTCCAGGATCATCATCGGGGTCGCATAGACCATCGGCATCCCCGGGAGGAGATGCCCGACGGTGCGCTCGCGCGGCACCACCAGCGTGCGCTCGGCGCTCATGCCGATTGTGATGACGTCGCGTGCATCCATGGGATATCCTGAAAATCTCACCGTCGTCCCTGCGAACACAGGGACCCATACCGCGTGATGCCAGAACGAGGCAGGAAGGCGGACGCCTGCTTACTACAACGAAGGCCGGGGGGTATGGGTCCCCGCTTTCGCGTGGACGACGGTGAGAGCTACTTCTTCGCAGAAGCCGCGCGCTCCACAAAGGTCTTGCCGCCCTTCATCTTGTGCGACAGCGGCGCTTCGTTGATCTGGATCACGACGGCATCGGCATCGATGCCGAGGTTTTTGACCAGCGCCTGCGTGATGTCGCGCATCATGCCGGCCTTCTGCTCCTCGGTGCGGCCAGTGGCCATGCTGATGGTAATTTCAGGCATTGTTGTTACTCCCTTTGTATTTACTCATTCCCCGGACCGTCATTGCCGGACATAGCCGTCCGAAGGACGGCGTCGCTTCCGCTCGCCTATGTCCGGCAATCCATCATTTGGAAGATGGATACGCGGGTCAAGCCCGCGTATGACAAATCAATTACCCCACTTCACCTCATGCCGCGCCAGCACTTCGCGCACCTTGGCGACGATCTTGTCTTCCCTGCAGGAAAATTGCGCAGGGCGGGTCTCGCGCCATTCCTGGTTGGAGGCAATCGCGGCGGCCGCCCTGGCGCCCTCGATCAGGTCCTTGATCTGCACCTCGCCGCGCGCTTTTTCGTCCGAGCCCTGGATGATCACGCAAGGCGAGTTGCGCCGGTCGGCATATTTGAGCTGGTTGCCCATGTTCTTGGGGTTGCCGAGATAGAGCTCGGCGCGAATGTTGGCGTTGCGAAGTTGCGCGACCATCTTCTGATAGTCGGCGATGCGGTCACGATCGAACACGGTGACGACGACGGGGCCGAATTCCGGTTTGGTGTCGAGCTTGCCCAACATCGTGAGCGCAGCCTGCAGCCGCGACACGCCGATGGAAAATCCCGTCGCCGGGACCGGCTCGCCGCGGAAGCGTGACACGAGCCCATCATAACGCCCTCCGCCGCCGACCGAGCCGAAGCGGACCGGGCGGCCTTTTTCGTCTTTAGTGTCGAGCAGCAGTTCTAACTCGTAGACAGGGCCGGTGTAGTATTCGAGACCGCGGACGACGGAAGGATCGATAACAACGCGCCCGTCATCGTATCCGCCTGCTTCGATCTGTTTCCTAATTTGAGATAGTTCCGCGACGCCCTCTCGCCCCAAAGCATTGTCTTCGACTACAGATTCGAAGTTCGCAAGTGTCTCTTGGTTCGATGAGTACTTGCTCTTTGAGCCAGAGCCGGATTCCCCCCAACCAGTAAAATTAATTACGCGAGAGATTCCTTTCTCGTTGAGTTCGGCCCCTTTGGTGAAATCGCCTTTTCCTTCTTCGCCACCATCCCATCGGCCCGAACCCAGTAGTTTCTCCACCTCAGAGATTGGAAATTTATCCAACTTGTCGATCGCCCTTAACACCGTGAGCCTACGTCCCGCATTCTCCTCGCCGCCCAGCCCGATGCTCTCCATCACCCCATCAAGCACTTTCCGGTTATTCACCTTCACCACATAGCTGCCGCGCGGGATGCCGAGCTTCTCCATGGTGTCGGCCGCCATCATGCAGCATTCGGCATCGGCCGCCGGCGACGCCGAGCCCACCGTGTCGGCGTCGAACTGCATGAACTGGCGGAACCGGCCGGGTCCCGGCTTCTCGTTGCGAAAAACCCAGCCGAACCGGTAGCTGCGATAGGGCTTTGCCAGCTGGTCGAAATGCTCTGCCACCAGGCGGGCGAGCGGCGCGGTGAGGTCGTAGCGCAGGCTCAGCCACTGCTCGTCATCGTCCTGGAACGAGAAC
>JAQGKJ010000410.1 GCA_028290165.1 Bradyrhizobium sp.
AACTCGGCTGACGCCATGGTCGCGCCGTGGATGCCGTCCCGCCCCGTCTTCGAGCCGAGATACACGATCGGCATGTTCACGCCGGACGCTGCCGCGTAGAAAATCTTGTCGGTGTCGGCGAGGCCGACCGCCATCGCATTGACCAGGATGTTGCCGTCATAGCGGGTGTGGAAGCGAACCTGGCCGCCGACGGTCGGCACCCCAAACGAATTGCCGTAGCCGCCGATGCCGGCGACGACGCCCGACACCAGATGGCGGGTCTTGGGATGCTCCGGCGCGCCAAAGCTCAAGGCATTGAGGCAGGCAATCGGCCGCGCCCCCATCGTGAAAACATCGCGCAAAATGCCGCCGACGCCGGTGGTCGCGCCCTGATAGGGCTCGATGTAGCTTGGATGGTTGTGGCTCTCCATCTTGAACACGACCGCCTGGCCGTCGCCGATGTCGATGACCCCTGCGTTTTCGCCCGGCCCCTGGATTACCCAGGGCGCCTTGGTCGGCAGCCCCCGCAGATGCAGCCGCGACGACTTGTACGAGCAGTGCTCGTTCCACATCGCCGAGAAGATCCCGAGTTCGGTGAAACTCGGCACCCGGCCGATCAGTTTCAAGATGCGCTCATACTCGTCCGGCTTCAGGCCATGGCTGGCGACGAGTTCGGGGGTAATCTGCGGCTGGTTCATGAGGCTTCTTAAAGCGAGTGAGGTCTCTTAATAGGGAGATCGGGAGGAGCGGAAAAGGCCTTTTATGACGCAATTTCCGGCTGTCCATAGCTTTGCTTGTGCTCGGGGTTTGCACATCGCGCACGGATCGGATTTAAGGGCTTTATCGCTCAAATGAAGGGTTAAATCGCGTGGACGACCTGACCAAATCCGCATTCTTCAACCGCCCCGACCTGCACGTCGAAACGTCAGGCGAATTCAAGGGCTGGCGGACCTGGAGCCGCGACAATTTTGAAACGCATAACGGCCCGTTCTACCACCGGATGGCCGATGACGGTCGCATCCACTGCGCCTTCCGGGTGGAGAAAAAGCACCTCAATGGCACGAACGATGTTCACGGTGGCGCTTTCATGTCGTTTGCGGACTATTGCCTGTTCGCCACGGCCGCGCCGGTGCTGCAGGGGCCGGCGGTGACGGTGTCATTCGCCTGCGAGTTTCTCGCCGCCGCGCACGAGGGCGAACTGGTCGAAGGCACAGGCGAGATCATGCGGGCGGGCGGCTCGATGATTTTTCTGCGCGGCTTGTTGAAGTCTGGAGATCGCCCGCTGTTCACATTCTCCGGCACCATCAAGCGGGTGAAGCGGCGAATGCCGCCGGCCGCAGGCAACGACGCTGGGTAACTCCGAGTTGGTTGGTTCTATTGCACACTGACCAAGGTCAGATCGACGAACCATGACTGTGGCGAGACGAAACCCCTGACCTTCGGCGACATCGCGCGAGGATTGAGATCGTGGACGATGTAAAGCCAGGGCGGGTTGTCGACGAGGCGTTCATGCGCCTTGCGATAGGCGGCCGAGATAACCTTGGGATCGGTGCCCTCCGCAATCGTCTTCAGCGCGTCGTCGAATTCGTCGTCCTTCCACTGCTCGAAATTGAAGCCGTTCGGCGAAAAATTGGCGGATGAGAAATAGCGCGCCATGATGCCGGCATCCGAAGATGGGGAACTGATATTGAGCACCATGGCACCCTGCAAAGTAGGGCTGTCGGGTGTGGCGCGGGCCGCCGTCAGAAGAACCTGCCATTCGATCACGTCGAATTCCACGTTGACGCCGCAGGCCTCTTTCAGATTTTGCTGCAGGAATTCGTTCATCGGCAAGGGCAGCATTTGTCCCGAACCTGAATTCGAGATCATCGCCTTGAACGTCAGGGGTTTTGCCGGTGTGTATCCGGCTTCAGCAAGCAGCGCCTTGCCCTTGGCCGGGTCGAATTTGTAGCGGTTCACGGGATTGCCGAAATCGGGATCGCTGGTTTTGAGCCAGCCCACCGAGGGCTCCGCGGTCCCGTTCAGCAGTGATACCAGCCCTTCCCGATCAACGCAGTAGTTCAGGGCCTGGCGCACTTTCACATCTTTGAAAGGGCTGTTGGCGGCACCGATGTTGTAGAACCAGGGCCAGACATGGGGATACGAGCCGGTCGTGATCGCAAAACCGGCCGATTTCAGAGAAGCAATGCCGTCGGCCGGCGGCACCTCGATCCAGTCGACCTGACCGGAACGCAAGGCGGCCAATCGCGAATTCGCTTCGGGAATCGGCATCAGCACGACTTTGTCGACTTTCGCCGTCCTGGCGGCGTCCCAGTATTGATCCCAGCGCGCAAGATCCGCCTCCTGGCGCGGCACAATGTTGGTGATACGGAACGGCCCGGTGCCGGCCGCCGGCAAGGTCGCGACCTTGGCCCAGTCCCCGCCGGCCTTTGCGAATGACGCGGGCGAGGTGAACAGAAGATAAACCGCCATATAGGGGAAATAGGATGCCGGCCTGGTCGTGGTGATGGCGACGGTTGCGTCATCGATCTTCTTGTAGCTGCCCATCACGGGAACGCGCGCCCGCGACATCGCCGAACTCGGCGGTTCGAATTGCGGGCTGGTGCTGCTGAAATAGCGGTCAAGGTTCCAGATCACGGCATCGGCGTTGAAAGCCGTGCCGTCGTGGAATTTAACGCCTTTGCGCAGATGGAAGATCCAGATCTTGTTATCAGCCGGATCTTGTTCCCATTTCTCAGCCAGCCCGGGACGCAACCCCGCCAATCGGTCGGTTCGCGTCAAATCCCACAGCACCAACCCTTCGAAGATCGGGTAGCCGAGGAAGCGCATTCCCTCAAAGCCGTTATTCGGCAGCCCTGTGGCGGTTGGAATATCGGACGCCGTCATGGCGATGCGCAGCGTGGTTTCGGCCATCGCCGGTTGGTACGGCAGCAAAACGGTTGCGAGCGCGAGAGTGCAGAAAGCCTTGCGAATGAGCATGATATTCCCCTCGTCTGACACGCGTTCAGCGAATAACGGGGAAATGGCGAGCAAATTTCAGGCCAGCTGGAGCGCTGCGGCCTGGGAAACATTCATTCGTGATCGGATGTCCGGCGCCTACGCCGCGCGTTCCAGATGCGCGACGAGGCCTGCGAACAGGCCGCGGCCGTCGGTGCAACCCATGATGTCTTCGACGTGGTTTTCCGGATGCGGCATCATGCCGAGCACGTTCCCGCTATCGTTGACGACGCCGGCGATCGCATGCGCGGCACCGTTGATATTGGAGCCCTCGTCGACCGCGCCCTCGGCGGAGCAGTAGCGATAGAGCACCCGCCCCTCTCCCTCCAGCCGCTTCAGCGTCTCTTCATCGGCCTCGTAATTGCCCTCGCCATGGGCGATCGGCACGCGAATGACCTGTCCGGCATTGTAGCCGCGGGTGAACGGCGTGTCGGATCGTTCGACCCGCAGATGCACGTCATGGCAGATGAATTTCAATCGCGCATTGCGCATGAGAACGCCAGGCAGCAGCCCGGCCTCGCAGAGAATCTGAAAACCGTTGCAGACACCGAGCACAAGACCGCCTTGGGCCGCAAACGCCCGCACCGCATCCATCACGGGCGCCCGCGCGGCAATCGCCCCGCAGCGCAAATAATCGCCGTAGGAAAATCCACCGGGCACCACCGCGAGGTCAGTGCCTTTGGGCAGCGAAGTCTCGGCATGCCAGACCATCGCGGGTTCGTGGCCGGACGCAAGCCGTAGCGCGCGCGCCATGTCGCGCTCGCGATTGATTCCGGGAAAGACGAGAACGGCGGATTTCATGGGGCTCGCGTGCCTAGCTCAGAACCTCGACCCGGTAATTCTCGATCACCGTGTTGGCCAGGAGCTTGTCGGCGGCATCTTTCAGCGCCGCCTCCGCCTTGGCCTTGTCGGAGCCCGATATCTCGATGTCGAACACCTTGCCCTGACGGACGCTGGCGACCCCGTCGACGCCGAGCGATTTCAGCGCGCCTTCGATGGCCTTGCCCTGGGGATCGAGGATGCCGGATTTCAGAGTAACGGTGACGCGTGCCTTCACTTCCTAACCTCAACTCTTCACCAGCACCGGGCCGGAGCCCGCGGGCCGCTCGTTCTCCATCAGGATGCCCAGCCGTTTTGCCACTTCGGTATAGGCTTCCAGGAGCCCGCCGAGATCCCGGCGAAAACGGTCCTTGTCGAGCTTCTCGTTCGACTTGATGTCCC
>JAQGKJ010000436.1 GCA_028290165.1 Bradyrhizobium sp.
CCGCGGTGAGGCGCGCGGCGCAAAGCCGAACCGCTCGGCGTCGTAGCGCGGCATCGACATCTGCATCATCTCGACCGCGCAGCAGGCGAGACCGAAGGTCATCCACATCAGCGAGCCCGTGCGCGCCCAGGTGATCAGGTCGTCGGCGGCGGCAACGAAGAAGCCCTTGTCCGACAGCTCGTGATTGACCTCGAGAAAGTAGGGGTCATTGGCGCCGACCGGCCTTCCGGTCGAGGGATCGAGGATGCCGGTCGCTGCGGGGGCTACCGCAGGCGCAAACCCTGGCGGTGTTGCAGCGGGACTCAATCCCATTCGAGCGCGCCTTTCTTCCATTCGTAGGCGAAGCCGACCGTAAGGACGGCGAGGAAAACCACCATCGACCAGAAGCCGGTTGCGCCGAGCTTGCCGAACGCCACTGCCCACGGAAACAGGAATGCCACTTCGAGGTCGAAGATGATGAAGAGGATGGCCACCAGGTAGAACCGGACATCGAATTTCATGCGGGCGTCGTCGAATGCGTTGAATCCGCATTCATATGCCGAAAGCTTCTCCGGATCCGGCTGCTGGAAGGCGACCAGGAATGGAGCGATCAGCAGCGCCAAACCTATCAGGCCGGCGACCCCGATGAACACCACAAGTGGAAGATAATTCTGCAGGATGCCGGTCATCGGCGATGCCTTTTCCCGCGGTCCCCGGACGACCGCAGATTCGTTAATTGGAGTTATTCCGAGGCTTAGCGCAGCGCAACAAGGGGCGCAAGACAAGCTATTTTGACGGCTCCGCCCGCCACCGCATTTCTTCCGATTGGGCGCTCCCGGCCGCCCCGGCGCGCGCTGCCGCTACCCGCGGCACCACGCTCTATTATGGCAGGGCCGAGGAAGACGACATCCGCGCGGCCAATATCGCGGCCGGAAGTTCGACACCGAAGCGCTACCTGGAATGGCCCCGCGAACGCGGCGGCTAGTTCAAGGATAAAGTGCGTCACGGCCCGGTCCCTGTGCAGGAACACCACGGCTGATTTTCGCTAATATAGGTATAGGCCCGTCCGAGAAAAGGCCGGTGCCGCTGGGCTACAAAGCCGGCTCGTTCCTCGAGCCGGCGCGCGTGGGCGGCGGCGTCCGTTGGCGGGAGATCAAGCGCGCGAAGTGACTTCGATCAGGTTAGCCGTCCGGTATAATGCTCCAGCTTCGCCCAGGCCTCGGCGCCATAGGTTTTCTGCCACTGCGTGTAAAAACCTGCTTTCACCAGCGCCGCCCTGAACTGCACGGGGTCGGGCTTGTTGAAGGTCATGCCCTTGGCCGTAAGGTCGGCCTGCAGCGAGCGGTCCATCGCCAGCAGATCGGCGCGCTCGTTGATGGCGGCCGCATCGAATTGATTGTTGACAATCTCCAGCAGGTCGGCCGGTAGCCCGGCGAGCGCGCGGCGGTTGGCGACAATCCAGTAGCCGCTCCAGCAGTGGTTCGACAGCGCGCAATATTTCTGCACCTCGTACAATTTGCCCGTCGAGACCTGCGCCAGCGGGTTTTCCTGGCCCTCCACGATGTGGGTCTGCAGCGCCGAATAAAGTTCGCTGTAGCTGATGCTGGAAGGCAGCGCACCAAGCCCGCTGAACAGCGAGGTCAGCAACGCCGTGACGGGAACGCGGATCTTGAATCCCCTGAGATCTTCGACACCGTTCAATTGCCGGCTCGAGGATGAGGTGATCTGCCGGAAACCGTTGTCCCACATCTTGTTCATCGGCACGATCCCGGCCTTGCCGATGGCGTCGCGGACGACATCGCCGACACCGCCGTCCATCGCCGCCCAGACCTGGTCGTAGGACTGAAAAGCGAAGCCGACGCTCGGCAAGCCCGACAGCGGCACCAGCGTCGACAGCATCATGCTGGGCGCCGCCAGCAATTCGATGCCGCCGGCCCGAAGCTGCGACAGCATCTCGGGATCGCCGCCGAGCTGGCTGTTGGGGAAGACCGTGACGTTCAGCCGGCCGGACGATTGCGCCCCGATGGCGCGCGCGGCCTCCGTCAAACGAACCGTCAGGGGATGGGTATCCGGCGTATTGACACCAAGCTTGAACTCGAACTCGGCGGCGGCGCTGGCAGGTTTGCCAAGGATGGTTGTCGCCCAGGCGGCGGATGCCGCCCCGAGCAGACCCCTGCGGGTCATTTTCATTTTTCTTCTCTCCCGAGCGCGTTATCGCGCCTGGATGCAGTTTCCGTCGAACCGCCCTCGTCCGCAAGGTGGGCCGCGAGCCGCGGGGGCTTGGCTTCCGCACGCGATTCCTACCGACGAAACCATTTTGGGGAACCCACGAAACGGCTCTGAAACAAATGAGGGGTAGTTCTACTGCCAACAAAGCGGCGCCAAGAGACGCCAGGAGGCTCACATGAACCACTCAATTCACTCTGCGGACCGCGCGACCCACCTGAAAATCGTGGTTGTCGCCCTGTTGGCGGGCATCGCGGTGGCTGGTTTTGGCATTTCCGCCCGCACCAATTCGGACTACACTCAGACCGCCCACGTCATTAAGGCCGGCAAGGCGGTGGTTGTGACCAGTTCGGACACGTCGATGGTCCGCTAGGCCAATCCAGGACCTCTAAAAGATATAAGGAAGGCCGCCCCCGGGCGGCCTTTTGCATTTCGCGATGCTGGCAAAGAACCTGCGCTAAGTCATTGATTCAATGGCGCGAGAGACGGGGCTCGAACCCGCGACCTCCGGCGTGACAGGCCGGCGCTCTAACCAACTGAGCTACTCCCGCGTGATTGCGCAACCCGCGAGAGGTGGGACTTAAAGGCGAGGCCTACCCAAGTCAAGGTTGTTGCGAATCCACCCGCCAGTGGGGCATTTTTGCGATGTCGATGCAAATAATAGGCTGTTTATCGGCGAAACAGCATAGTCAGGCGCCCCCCGAATCGTTTAAGGCCTGATACGTCTTAGGTTCCTAAGCCAATCAACAACGAGGAGGGCCAAATATGGCGAAGAAAGCAGCGACCCCGACCACCGTCACGCTCAAGCATCTCGCAGCGGCGATCGCCGAAGACCAGGAATTGTCCAAGAAGAAGGCTGAGGAGATTCTCAACGATCTGGTCGGC
>JAQGKJ010000447.1 GCA_028290165.1 Bradyrhizobium sp.
TGTTCGCAGTCATCAAAACCGGCGGCCGGCAATACCGCGTCGTTCCGGATGATGTGCTCGAGATAGGCAAGATCGCCGGCGATGTCGGGACGATCGTGCAGCTTGGCGAAGTTTTGCTGGTCGGCGGCGACCAGCCGGTGCTTGGCGCACCGACGGTTGCGGGCGCTTCCGTCGCGGCCGAGGTGCTGCAACACAAGCGCGGCCCCAAGGTGATCGCGTTCAAGAAGCGCCGCCGCAAGAATTCGCGCCGCAAGCGCGGCTATCGCGACGAGATCACGGTGCTTCGCATCACCGAGATCCTGACCAACGACAATAAGCCGACGATCGGCCCGCGGCCGAAGCGCGAGAAGCCGGTGGTGGCTGCGCCCGCCGACGGCGACGACGAAGCGCCGAAGGCCGCGAAGAAAAAGGCGGCGCCCAAGAAAGCGGTTGCCAAAAAGGCTGCGGCAAAACCGCGCGCCAAGCCCGATGCCAAGAAGGCCCCGGCGAAGAAGGCCGCCGCCAAGGGCAAAAGCGAGAAGAAGTGAAGCGCGCCGGTTAAAAATTGAAGCGTGATAAAAAGTGAAATGATTCCGTCAAGGAATTGATCTAGAGATACGGTCAAGTTTGGAGACGAGCCATGGCTCACAAAAAAGCAGGCGGTTCATCGCGTAACGGACGTGACTCAGCGGGCAAGCGCCTGGGGGTCAAGGTCTTTGGCGGCGAGCACGTGATTCCCGGCAACATCATTGCGCGTCAGCGCGGCACCACCTGGCATCCCGGCCTTAATGTCGGCATGGGCACCGACCATACTCTCTTTGCCAAGGTCGAAGGCCATGTCGAGTTTCGTGCAAAAGCCAATGGTCGCACTTTCGTGTCGGTTGTTCCCATGACCGAAGGTGCAGCCGAGTAGACGGTGGACAACATGATGAGTCCGCCGGGTCCTGTTGAACCGGCGGAGCGCGAGAGGCTCCAAAGGGGAGGCGGGAAACCGGCCTCCTCTTTTTATTGCGCGTGTTCCGCAAGACTGGACACCGGTTTTGCGACCAGGGCACGCGCCATAGTTCCAAGTTGCGTTTTGTTTTCGCATACAGGAGCCCGACATGCTGCAGGATATCCCGACCCCGTCGTCATTGCGCGAGGCCAGTCCCTGCGTTCTCGAGACCGAACGGCTGACGCTGCGCCGGCCGACGCTCGCCGACGTAAAGGCGATTGCGCGCCTCGCCGACGCTCGCCGCATTGCGGAAAATACCCGCCGCCTGCCGCATCCCTATTCACAGGACCATGCCATTGAGTTCGTGCGCGGCACCGCGACCGACAATCGCGGCACCGTATTCCTGATCGAAAGCAACTTTGCGCCGATCGGCATGGTCGGCATCGACTGGCGCGAGCCCGACGCGCCCGAACTCGGCTACTGGCTTGGCGTCGAGTATTGGGGCCATGGTTTCGGCACCGAGGCGGCGCGTGCAGTGATCGATTTCACGTTCGAGGAATTCGATATCGAGCAGATGGTGGCGGGCGCACGGGTCTCAAACCCGTCGTCGCGCAACATCCTGGAAAAATGCGGCTTCCAGTGGAGCGGCGTCGAGCTGCATCGCTTCGAGTCGCTGGGATCCTCAACCCCGGTCGATTGCTTCCGGCTGTCGCGCAGCGTGTGGTCGTCGCTGAAGAACTGGGGCAGTTCGACCAGGCGCGAGCGGTGAGGATATCGTCCGCGCGTACCTGCCAAAGTTCGTCATGCCCGGCCTTGTGCCGGGCATCCATGTCTTTCCTTGATGCACCACCGCGAAGACGTGGATGGCCTGGGACGAGCCCGGCCATGACGAGGATTGCTCTACGCCCCTCACGCCGGCGGATTGACCGCGCTCTCCCCGCTTCCCAACTCCCGCTCGCGCAGGAAAATATAAAGTCCCGCGCCGATGATGATGGCCGCGCCCAAGATCGTTGCCGCCTGCGGCACGTCGCCGAACACGAAATAGCCGAACATCACCGCCCAGACGATCATCGACTATTGATACGGCACCACGACGCTTGCCGGCGCGAGTTTTAGCGAGCGATTGACGCACAATAGCGCGCTCACCGAAATGCATCCCGCCGCGGCAAACAGGCCCAGGCTACTGAAGCTCGGCGTGACCCAGCCGAAGGGCGACATCAGCGCACCGAGCGCAAACGTGCCGGCGAATTGCGACGACGCCAGCACGATATCGGGCGTTGCCCGCAACGAGCGGGTGATCAGCATCAGCACCGCAAACGACAGGCTGCCGCCAAGCGCAATCATCGCCGGCCAGCTGATGGTTTGCGCCGACGGCCGCAGCGCAATCAGCACGCCGCCAAAGCCGATCAGAACCGCGCTCCAGCGCCGCCAGCCGACGGGCTCGCGCAGCACGATCGCCGACAGCGCCGTGACGAAGATCGGACACGCCAGATAATAGGTGACGACGTCGGCGAGCGGCAGGTAGACGGTCGCGAGGAAGAACGCCGCGACTTCCAGCGTCGACAGGACCGCGCGCAAGAACTGCAGCCACGGCCGTTCAAGGCGCCGGAATTCCGCACGCTGCCGCCAGACCATCGGCAGCAGCACGAACAGCGCCGCACAGGCGCGCAGCATGAGCAATTGCCCGACCGAATAGGTCGCGACGATGAATTTTCCCAGCGCGTCGCCGAACGAGAACATGAAGATCGAAAGCAGCATCAATCCGATGCCGGCGAGGCGCGCGGAACGCTCGTCGGTTGCGGTCGAAATTTTGGCGAGTAGGCTCATTAAGGGCACCTGTGGCGCATCATATCGTTCGTCATATTCAGGCACCGAAGGACGGCGTCGCTTCCGCTCCCCTATGCCCGGCCATCCACGTCTTTCGTGCCGCGCTGTTTTAAAGACGTGGATGCCCGGCACAAGCCCGGGCATGACGAAATTGAACCGATTGCCGCAGTCTCATGTCTGCGATACGGATCGACCGGACGCACAAAGGAAGCCCGCCATGACCGAGTTCGATCCCGCAGCCCACCGCATGGTGCCGCAACAGCGCTGGTTCGAGGATTTCGTGCTCGGCGAGCGTTTTGTCATTCCGAGCCGCACCATGACGAGTGCCGTGTTTGCCGCCTTCCAGACCGCGAGCGGCGATACCCACCCCGTTCATTACGATGTCGAATATTGCCGCACCCGCGGTATGCCGAACCTGCTGGCCCATGGTTTTCAGACGCTGATCCACACCGCGCCGGGTGCCGGGTTGTTTCCTTATCTGGTGGAGGAATCGCTGGTCGGCTTTCTCGAGCAATCGAGCCGGTTTCTAAAACCCGTGTTCGCCGACGACACCATCTATCCCGCGCTCGAAGTCACCGAACTGGCGCCCGGCCGCAGCACCGGCGTGGTCGCATTGCGCAGCACCGTGTTCAACCAGCGCCGGGAGCTGGTATTGGAGGGGTTACAGAAGTTTCTCATTCGCCGCCGGCTGTAATTGCGAAACCGGCATCCTGAAGACCCCGGCGAAACGCCGCTGCGTTGAACTCGTAGAGTTTGGACGAAGTCGGGTTGAGAAACCCCACCACCGGCATCGCCGGCTGCTGCGCGCGTGCCGCAAACGGCCACGTAGCGAGGGTACCGATCAGAAGCGAACTAAACTCCCGCCGCCTCATTGATGCCCCTCGATCTCACCAGCTTTCGGCAGGTCCAGGCTACAGTACCAGATTGGCGGTGAATATCGCCCGGAGCCTCATGTAAGCCCTAAAATACTGGCTTTTCGCGATATTTACCAAGCTCAGAGGTTGCCGCGTCGACGCCTCTGCCCTACCTATGGCCCATGAAATTTCTTGACGAGGCAAAAGTCTATATTCGCTCCGGCGACGGCGGTAACGGCTGCGTGGCATTTCGCCGCGAGAAGTATATCGAGTTCGGCGGCCCGAGCGGCGGCAATGGCGGCCGCGGCGGTGACGTCGTCATCGAGGCGGTCGACGGGCTGAATACGCTGATCGACTATCGCTATCAGCAGCACTTCAAGGCCCAGAAGGGCACCAACGGCATGGGCAAGGACCGCCATGGGGCCAATGGCAAACCAATTGTGCTCAAGGTGCCCGTGGGAACGCAGGTGTTCGACGAGGATCGCGAAACGCTGATCCACGATTTCACCACATTGGGCGAAAAATACTTGCTCTCCGAAGGTGGCAATGGCGGTTTTGGCAATGCGCATTTCA
>JAQGKJ010000458.1 GCA_028290165.1 Bradyrhizobium sp.
GGCGGACGGTCCGGCAATTCAGGCGGCGGGATTGCGCGCGCTGAAGGCCGGCATGACGCTGAAGAAGACGCTGGCGATGGTGCGCGAGTTTCGCAAAGATGACGCCACCACGCCGCTGGTGCTGATGGGCTATTACAATCAGATCTACATCTACGGCGTCGACAAGTTTCTCGTTGATGCAAAATCCGCAGGTGTCGACGGGTTGATCATTGTCGACCTGCCGCCGGAGGAAGACGCCGAATTGTGCCTGCCGGCGATGCAGGCCGGGCTGAATTTCATCCGGCTGGCGACGCCGACCACCGACGACAAGCGCCTGCCCGCCGTGCTCGCCAATACCTCGGGTTTTGTCTATTACGTTTCGATCACCGGCATCACCGGCAGCGCCAGCGCCGATAGCGAAATGGTCGGCGAGGCCGTCGCACGCATCAAGCGGCATACCAGATTGCCGGTTTGTGTCGGCTTCGGCATCCGCACCCCCGAAAGCGCCCGCGCGATTGCGCAAAATGCCGACGGCGCGGTGGTCGGCACCGCGCTGGTCGATGCGCTGCGCGCTAGCCTCGACGCCGAGGGCCGCGCCAGCGCCAAAACTGTCGACGCGGTGGCCGATCTTGCGTCCTCCCTGGCGCGGGGCGTGCGGGGCGCGAAACAGGCCGCGGAATAAGCCACAATTGCGGGCCAGATAGGCCGCGAGCGGCGGCTTGCCGGGCACTCCCCGGGCTGCCATATATTGCAAGCGATTTGATCGCCATTCGGAGCGAAACATGAATTGGCTCACCAACGTCGTCCGGCCGAAGATTCGCAACATCCTGCGGCGCGAAACGCCGGAGAATTTGTGGATCAAGTGCCCCGATTCGGGGCAGCTCGTGTTCTACAAGGACGTCGAGGCCAACCAGTTCGTCATTCCCGGCTCGAACTACCACATGCGCATGGGCGCGGTGGCCCGGCTGAAATCGATCTTCGATAACGAGACCTGGTTCGACGTGGCGCTGCCCGAGGTGAGCGCCGATCCCTTGAGATTCCGCGACGAACGCAAATACGCCGACCGCATCAAGGATGCGCGCGCCCGGACCGGGCTGAACGACGCCATCAAGGTGGGCTACGGCAAGCTCGAAGGCGCTGCCGCGGTGATCGCGGTGCAAGACTTTGACTTCATGGGCGGTTCGCTCGGCATGGCCGCGGGCGAAGCGATCGTGCGCGGGCTTGAGCTCGCGGTGGAGAAGAAATCGCCGTTCATCGTGTTCGCGGCCTCCGGCGGCGCCCGCATGCAGGAAGGCATTTTGTCCCTGATGCAAATGCCGCGCACGACCGTCGGCGTGCAGATGCTGCGCGAAGCAAAGCAGCCCTATATCGTGGTGCTGACCAATCCGACCACCGGCGGCGTTACCGCGTCCTATGCCATGCTCGGCGACGTGCAGATCGCCGAGCCCGGCGCGCTCATTGGATTCGCCGGTGCGCGCGTGATCGAACAGACCATCCGCGAGAAGTTGCCGGAAGGCTTTCAGCGCGCCGAATACCTGAAAGCCCATGGCATGGTCGACATGGTGGTGCATCGCCACGATCTGCGCCCGACGCTGGCGCGGCTGTGCCGCCTGCTGACCAGATCGCCCGCGATCGAAAGCGCCTCAAAACCCGCGCCAACGGTCACCATTCCCACCCAGATCGTATCCAGCCCGGACGTCGCGCCGGCAGCACCGCACGCGTGAACGCGCCTGCGGCCAAACCCTCAAGCCCGCTCGGCGAATTGGTCGCGCGGCTGTCGGCATTGCACCCCAAGCGCATCGACCTTGATCTGGAACGGATGCTTGGGCTGCTGGAGCGGCTTGGACATCCCGAACGCAAGCTGCCGCCGGTCATTCACGTCGCCGGCACCAACGGCAAGGGTTCGACGATTGCGTATCTGCGGGCCATACTCGAAGCGGCCAGCCTGCGCGTCCACGTCTACACCTCGCCTTATCTGGTGCGGATCAACGAATGCTTTCGCCTCAGTGGCACTCTGGTCGACGATGACGAACTGCGCGCCGCTTTCGAACATTGCGAGCGGGCGAATGCGGGTGCGCCGATCACTATTTTTGAAATCGAGACCGCGGCCGCGTTTTGGCTGTTCGCGCAGCATCCGGCCGATGTGGTGTTGCTGGAAGTCGGCCTCGGCGGGCGTCTCGACGCTACCAACGTGATCGACGCGCCGCTGGCTTCCACGATCGCGCCGGTCAGCATGGACCACACCGAGTTTCTCGGGAATACCCTGACGACGATTGCCCGCGAAAAGGCCGGGATCATCAAGCGCGGCGTGCCGGTGATCTCTGCGGAGCAGCCCCCCGAGGCGATGGCCGTGATCGAACAGGTCGCAAAACGCATGCATGCGCCGCTGCATGCGGCCGCCGAAGGGTGGCATGTCAATGTCGAGCGCGGGCGGCTGGTTTATCAGGACGACCGCGGCCTGATGGATCTGGCGGCACCAAAACTGTTCGGCCGGCATCAGTTCGACAATGCTGGCCTTGCGATTGCGACGCTGCGGGCGCAAAGCACTTTCAGGATTGAACCGTCCGCATTCGAGACCGGCATCGTCAATGCGGAATGGCCGGCGCGGATGCAGCGGCTGGCGTCAGGCGCGCTGGTGGATCAGGCGCCGCCCGGTCGCGAGATCTGGCTCGACGGCGGCCACAATGCCGAGGGCGGGCGCGTCGCCGCGGCAGCGCTCGGCGATCTCGAAGAGCGGGTATCGCGTCCGCTGGTCGCGATCGTCGGAATGATGGCCAACAAGGACGCCGGCGCCTTCCTCGCCAATTTCGCGGGGCTGACCCGCCACATCATCGCCGTGCAGATACCCAGCCGCGACAATGCGATGCCGCCGGACCGGCTGGCGGACGCCGCCCGCGCGCTCGGCATGCGCGTGGAAACCGCAGGCTCCGTTGAAGCGGCGCTGCGCTCGCTGACAAAGCTGGCCTACGAAGTGCCGCCGCGCATCCTGATCACGGGCTCGCTCTATCTCGCCGGCCATGTGCTTAGCCTGAACGGCACGCCGCCGGGATAAGATGTCCGTGTGCCGGACGCTGTGCAGCGCATCACATCTATACTCGTCATACGCGGGCTTGACCCGCGTATCCATCCAACAAGAAGCTCTTGCGAAGGGGATGGATGGCCGGGTCAAGCCCGGCCA
>JAQGKJ010000489.1 GCA_028290165.1 Bradyrhizobium sp.
CGGACAGGAAATGCGCGAAACCAATGATGGTGGTGAGCGGCGAGCGCAATTCGTAGGACACGTGGTGGACGAAATCGACCTTCATCTGGTCGGCGGTCTCCAGCGCCTCGTTGCGCTCGCGCAGCGCGCGCTCGACGTTTTCGGTATCGGTGATGTCCTGGAAGGTCAGCATGGTGGCGCCGTCGGGCAGCGGCATGGTCATGCAATCCAGCACGCTGCCGTCCTTGCGCTCCAGCTTCAGCACCGCCTCGACCCGGTTCTCGATCGCGGTAATGGCCTCGCGCAGCGTCTGCCAGGTAGCCGCGTCGTCGAACAGCGGCCGGCACCAGGCTTCCACGGTTTCGATATGCGGTTGTTGCAGCAGCGCTTCGGCCGACAGCTTCCACATCTTGGCGAAGGCCGGATTGAACAATTGCGCGCGGCCATTGCTGCCGAACACCGCGACGGCCTCGGCGAGATTGTCGAGCGTTTCGCGCTGGACCCGGATCAGCCCGTCAAATCGCCGCGCCAGATCCAAGCTTTCGGTCACGTCATCAAACAAATAGGTGACGCCGCCTTCCGGGTTGGGCGTGGTGACGACGCTGACGGCGCGGCCGTCCGGCAGATACCAGGTGTCCTTTTCAGGATCGACCGCGCGATAGGCCTCGTGCAGCTTTGCCTTCCAGGCCCGGAAATCCGGCTGCTCGGGGACCTTGCGCGCGGCGCGCAGGCGGTCGAGCACGCTGGAATCGTCGGGATTGCTGTCGAGAAAGGCGCGGTCGAGATCCCACAGCCGGCTATAGGAATCGTTGAAGAAGGCGAGCCGCCGCTGGCCGTCGAAGAACGCGACGCCCGATGACAGCTGATCGAGCGTGCGGCGATGCGCTTCCGCCATCCGCACCAGCGCCGCGCGCAAGCCGCTGGCTTCGCTGGCGTCGATCGCGATGCCGGCACTTCCGCTGCCGAGGTTCAGCGCGTGCACGTCATAGACCCGTCGCTCGCCGCCGACCACGATCGGCAGCCGCGCGGTGAACGCCGAAGTGTCGGCAAGCGCCCGGCTGAAGTCGTCGCGCTGGTCGGTTTCGAGCAGTTCAAGGTTGCGCTGAATGGCGTCCGCCACACCTGAGGCTTCGGTCGCTTTGGCATAGGCGACGTTGGCATAGCGAAGGTTGCCTTGGGTGTTTTTGGCCCAGATCGGCCACGGCGCCGCGGCCGCGAAGTCGCGCAACAACTCGGTTTCTTCCAATAGCGTCCTGTAGCGAAGGTTTGATTCCGCCAATTCCCGGCGCAAACCGCCGAGTTCGCGAATCCGCACAATGGCCTGGCCGCCGATGGCGCGGCCCATGGCCTCGATGGCGTGGCCATTCGATGTCGTGAGATTGAGCAGAAAGCCCTCACCATGCTCGCGCAGCGCATCGACCGCATGATCCATCTGCAGCGCCGGCTCAGGCGGCAGCCAGGTGCCGAAGGCAAGGATGCGCTGCGGCTGATGTTGCTGGGCCTCCTGCGGCATCAGAAGCGCGGTGTCGCCGCTGATCTGCGGGCGATTGTCGCCGGCAGCCCACGATATCAGGATTTGCGGTTCCGCGAACAGCAGCGCCCGGAAACGGTCGGCCTGGACCTGCAGTTCCCCGATATCGGCGCGCAGTCGCGCCTCGCTTCTTGCCGCGCGCAGCCGCGTGCGCATCAACAGGATCGCCGCCAGCACCGAAAAGCCGAGCAGCGCCAGCGCCGTCGCAAGGACGGCGATCTCCTGGCGGTTAAACGAGCCTGCGATCACGTGGAGCAACGGCAACTCACCGGCAGCGGCCGGTGCGATCAAGAGGGGAGTGACGCCAAGGGCCATCAGGCCGTCGCGTGCCAGGCAAGTGCACGACAGCAGGGTCCGACGCATCGCAACGATCACGCCTGACATGGTTAGCCCCAAACCGCACGACTTTACGCCCGGCGATGACCCCGCCGTTCGCGAATCGAATGACAATATCCCCAACGGGACTCGGCCGGTAAGAGTCCAGACCGTGAACGCGAATCTCGGTACAAAAAAATGCGGTGTCAAACTCTATTGGCGCGCTTTTGATGAAAATGAAACCGCTGTTTGATGGAAAATCAGCGACCGGTCGAACCGAAACCGCCGCTGCCGCGATCGGTTGCCGAAAGCGAGGCCGCGGGAACGAGTTCCGCGCGGACCACCGCTCCAATCACCATCTGTGCGATTCGCTCGCCGCGCCGGACCGTGAACGGCGCCTCGCCGTGGTTGATCAAGAGCACGCCGATTTCGCCGCGATAGTCGGCATCAACGGTGCCGGGCGAATTCAGCACGGTGACGCCGTGTTTCGCGGCAAGCCCCGAGCGCGGACGGACCTGCGCTTCATAGCCCGGAGGCAGCGCGATCGTCAGCCCTGTGGGAATGAGCGCGTACTTTCCGGGAGCAAGGATCATCGGCCCGTCTTCGGGAACCGCCGCCAGCAGATCGAGGCCCGCGGCGTGGGCGCTCTGATAGGCCGGCAGCGCCAGGCCCTCGCCATGCGGCAGTTGCGTTATCTCGACCTTGACGGTGGCGCTCACGAGACATTCCCTACGCTCTTTGCAATCCGCGCCACCAATTGGCCTGCGACTTGCTGCTTGGTCATTGCCGGCCAGGAGTCGACGCCGATGTTGGCGCCGTCGCGGGTCAAAAGATGCACCGTGTTGCGATCGCCGCCCATGATGCCCGTGGCCGGCGAGACGTCGTTGGCTACGATCCAGTCGCAGCCCTTGCGCGCCAGCTTTGCCTTGGCGTTGTCGATCAGATTTTCCGTCTCGGCGGCAAAGCCGATCACCAGCGGCGGCCGCCTGTCCGATAATTTCGAGATCGTGGCGAGGATGTCCGGATTTTCGACGAGCTGCAGCGGCGGCATGCCGGCGGCGGTCTTTTTCAGTTTCTGCTCGCCTTCATTGGCGACGCGCCAGTCGGCGACGGCGGCGGCAAAGATCGCGATATCCACCGGCAGGGCGGCTTCGACGCGGTGGAGCATCTCGCGCGCGGATTCCACATGCTTCACGGCGACGCCTGTGGGATCGGCGAGGTCGACCGGGCCTGAGATCAGCGTGACGTCGGCGCCGGCGGCTTGAGCCGCCGCGGCAATCGCAAATCCCTGTTTGCCGGAGGAGCGGTTGGCGATGTAGCGCACGGGATCGATCGGCTCATGCGTCGGACCGGCGGTAATCAGAACGCGCTTTCCCGCAAGCGGGCGCGCTTGCGGCGGGCGCAGAAAGCGCTCGGCCGCGGCAGCTATTTCGAGAGGTTCCGCCATCCGGCCGACCCCGGCCTCGCCGGCTTCGGCCATTTCGCCGGCATTGGGTCCGACCATGGCGACGCCATCGCGTTCGAGCTGGGCGGCGTTGCGGCGGGTCGCGGCATTGTTCCACATCAAGGGGTTCATCGCCGGCGCCAGCAGGATCGGCCGGTTGGCGGCGAGCAGAATGGCGCTGGCGAGATCGTTGGCATGACCCTGCGCCATCTTCGCCATCAGATCCGCGGTCGCGGGCGCCACCACGATCAGATCGCAGTCGCGCGCCAGACGGATATGCCCGGCGTCGAACTCGCTCTCGGCGTCGAACAGATCGGTGTAGGCGCGCTCATGCGACAGCGCGCTTGCCGCCAGCGGCGTGACGAATTGCTGCGCGGCCTTGGTCAGCACGCAGCGGACGTGAATATGCCGCTCCTTGAGCCGCCGGATCAGGTCCAGCGCCTTGTAGGCGGCGATGCCGCCTCCGATCATCAAGGTGACGCGCGGGAGGTTGCCGGCAGCCTCGCGATGGATGGATGGAGAATTCAGAGGGGCTTGCGAAGCGGCATGAGGGGCGAAGGAAGGGCTATGCTGCGAGGCCTCGCGCAGGATCACCCGCACCTCGTCTTCGACCGAGCGGCCGTTGCGGGCAGCGCGCAGCCGCAGCTCGTCCCGGATGGCGTCGTCCAGTTTTCGGATCGTCAGGCTGGCCATGGGAGTCTTCCACGTGGATTGATAGCAATGCTAGCAAATTAGTGCGTACATTGCAATCACAACTGACGAACCGCAAACAGGATCGCGATGAAGGTCGCGGCGATGATCCAGAGCGCCAAGGTGCGCCAGCGGCTCTTGCGGCCTTCGGTCCGGCCCATCGCCGCAATGGTCTCCGGCGACAGCCTAACGCCTTCCCGGGTCATGGTCTCCAACTGCTCCAGTACCGCCACCGAGCGCCCTGCGATCGCCGGCAGACCCCCCAGCACGCGCCCCAGTTCGCCCGCGCCGGACATCGCCCCCTGGATGCGTCCGACCGGGCCGAGATTGCGCTCGATCCATTCGCGAACCACGGGATCGGCGATCTTCCAGATATCGAGCTTTGGGTCGAAGCTGCGCGCGACGCCTTCGACCACCACCATGGTCTTCTGCAGCAGGATCAGTTCGGGGCGGGTGCGCATGTCGAACAGGCCGGTGACCTCGAGCAAGAGCGTCAGCAGCTTCGCCATCGAAATTTCTTCGGCGGTGCGGTTATGGATCGGCTCGCCGATGGCGCGTATGGCTTGCGCAAAATTCTCCACCGAGTGATGACCGGGCACGTAGCCGGCCTCGAAATGCACTTCGGCGACGCGGCGATAGTCGCGGGTGATGAAGCCCAGGAGAATTTCGGCGAGGAACCGCCGCTCCTTGGCGCCGAGCCGGCCCATGATGCCGAAATCCACCGCGACAAGCCGGCCGGTATCGTCGAGGAACAGATTGCCCGGGTGCATATCGGCATGAAAGAAGCCGTCGCGCAGCGCGTGGCGCAGGAAACTCTGGATCACCTTGCGCCCGAGCTCGGGCAGATCGACCTGCGATTCCTCGAGCCGCGCATGGTCGCTGAGCGCGATGCCGTCGATCCATTCCATCGTCAAAACATTGTGCGTGGTGCGGTCCCAGTCGACGGCGGGGACGCGAAAGTCCGGATCGTCGCTTGTGTTCTCCGCCATCTCGGACAATGCGGCCGCCTCCAGCCGCAGGTCCATCTCCATCGCTACCGAGCGCGACATCGTATTGATGACTTCGATCAGCCGCAGCCGCCGCGCTTCCGCCGAATAGGTTTCCGCCTTGTGCGCGACAAAGAAGAAATCGCCGAGGTCGCGGCGGAAACGCGAAGCCACGTGGGGCCGCAGCACCTTGACCGCAACCGACTTTCGCACGCCGTCCCGCTCGGTCTCACCGCGATGCACCTGCGCGATCGAGGCGGCGGCGACCGCTGGCCCGAAACTCGCAAACGCCTGTGCCACCGGGCGTTCCAGCGACTGCGCGATGACGGCTTCGGCCTCGCTTTGCGAAAACGGCGGCAGCCGGTCCTGCAGGCTTTCCAGGTCGCGCGCCATGGCGACGCCGACCACGTCGGGCCGGGTGGCGAGAAATTGCCCGAGCTTGAGATAGGCGGGGCCCAGCCGGGTCAGCGCGCGCGACAGTCGCGGGCCGGATTTGGCGCCGGGGCGCTCGATGATCCGCGCCAGCTGCAGCGCCAATTGTCCGGGCGGCGGGACCAGGCTCGGGTCGACCACGCCGAATACGCCCTCGCGCGCAAACACGAAACCGGCGCGGGCCAGCCGCGCGATGTGGGTAATGGCAGAAATCACAAACGCCAGCCCGAATGTAACGCCACGATGCCGCCCGACAGGCTCTGCCAGCTGACGCGGGAAAAACCGGCGTTGCGGATCGTCTCGGCAAACGCGCTGGCTTTGGGAAATTTACGGATCGACTCGACGAGGTATTGATAGGATTCGGCGTCGCCGGTCACCGCGCGGCCGAGTGGCGGAATGATCTTGAACGAAAACAGATCGTAGATCCGATCAAGCCCGGGCACGTCGACGGTGGAAAATTCCAGGCAAAGGAATCTGCCGCCGGGCTTCAGGATCCGAAATGCTTCATGAAGCGCAAGATCGATCCGTGGCACGTTGCGGATGCCGAACGCGATGGTGTAGGCGTCGAAGGCGCGATCAGGAAAGGCCAAAGCCTCGGCATTGCCTCCGACGAACGTCACGCGGTCATCGAGGTGGCGCGAGGCGGCGCGCTCGCGCCCGACGCCGAGCATATCGGAATTGATGTCGCATACGGTGGCCCGAAAGCCCGAGCCTGCCCCCTTAGCGGCACGAAATGCGATGTCGCCGGTGCCGCCGGCGACGTCGAGCAGCGCGAACGGGGTATCCCCGCGCGGCGGATTGAGCGCGTTGATCATCAGGTTTTTCCAGACCCGATGTAGCCCTGCCGACATCAGGTCATTCATCAGGTCGTAGCGCCGCGCCACGCTGTGGAACACGTCGTTCACCAGCATCTGCTTGTCCCCTAACGGGACGTCCCGGAAGCCGAAATGCGTGGTCTCGGTCGGCCGATCCATATCGTTACGCCCTCAAACGAAATCGCGGCGGACCATAGCGCGCCCGCCGCAATGTCGCTATCACGTCAACGCCACAAGGTGAATGACACTGCCATGCCCGAATTACCCGAAGTCGAGACCGTCCGCCGCGGCTTGCAGCCGGCGATGGAGGGATCAAGGATCGTGAAAGCGGAGGTCCGGCGCAAAGACCTGCGGTTTGCCTTCCAGAAGGATTTTGTGGCGCGCCTTACCGGCCAGGCCGTGACAGGTTTGGGCCGTCGCGCCAAATACCTGATGGCCGATCTTGCCTCGGGCGACGTCTTGCTGATGCATCTGGGCATGTCGGGCTCGTTCCGCGTCATCAGGGACGATGAGCAGAAAACGCCGGGCAAATTCCACCATCCGCGAACTGAAGATCGCGCGCATGACCATGTGGTGTTCCATATGTCATCGGGCGCCTCCGTTGTTTTCAACGACCCGCGCCGTTTTGGTTACATGAAGATCATTGCGCGGCATGCGCTCGAGGAGGAGCCGCTGCTGAAGGGGCTCGGCCCCGAGCCGCTTGGCAATGAATTCGATGCCGCCATGCTGGCGCGATCCTGCGCCAACAAGAAGACCAGCCTGAAGGCAGCGCTCCTCGACCAGCGCGTGGTGGCGGGGCTCGGCAATATCTATGTCTGTGAGGCGTTGTATCGGGCACATCTGTCGCCGCGACGACTAGCGGCGACGCTGGCGACAAAAAAAGGTGAGCCGACCGATCATGCCAGACGGCTGGTGAGCGCCATTCATGCGGTGCTCAATCAAGCCATCAAGGCCGGCGGTTCGTCGCTGCGCGATCATCGCCAGACCGACGGCGAGCTCGGCTATTTCCAACACTCGTTTCAGGTCTACGACCGCGCGGGCGAGAAATGCCAGACCGCGGGGTGTAACGGCATAGTCCGGCGGTTCACCCAGAACGGGCGCTCGACCTTCTGGTGCCCGAAGTGCCAGAAGTGAGGCTTGCCGTTGTGTCGCGGCGCTGAGCGGCTTACGCCGCCGCGGCGATGCCCCGCGGACTGGCCGCATGCTCCTTGAGGACCACGCCCGCGGTGTCGGCTTCAACAAGCGACACGTCATAGGTCCAGAGATCGGCGAGGTGCTGCAGCACGCGCTTGGCATCCGCCTCGTTCAGCACGGCTCCCTTCACGGCCGCATGCCGCAACATCAGGCGGCGATCGCCTGCCAGATCGACGTCGACCACTTCGATGTTGGGATCGATGTAGCCTACGTCATACTGCCGCGCCAATTCGCGCCGGACGCGGCGATAGCCGCGCTCGTCGTGGATGGCGTCGACCCGGATGCCGGCGCTTTCATTCGGATCGTCGTGCAAATGAAACATTCGCAAGTGCCGCATCAATCGTGGGCTGAGGAACTGACTGATGAAGCTTTCATCGCGGTAATTGGCCCAGACATCGCGCAACACCGCCATCGCGTCACCGGTCCCGGCAATATCGGGAAACCACTCGCGATCCTCCTCCTCAGGCTTGGTCACGATGCGCTCGATGTCCTGCATCATCGCAAAGCCTAGCGCGTAAGGATTAAAGCCCGAAAAACGCTGGTCGTCGAAGTCAGGCTGGAACACCACATTGGTGTGCGACTGCAGGAATTCCAGGAAATTGCCGTCGGAAATCCGGCCCTGCTCGTGCAACCGGGTCATGATGCGGTAATGCACGTAGGTCGCGGTGCCCTCGTTCATGACCTTGGTCTGGCTCTGCGGGTAAAAATATTGCGCGATGTGCCGCACGATCCGGATCAGCTCGCGCTGCCATGGCTGCAGCCGCGGCGCCGCCTTTTCGAGGAAATACAGCAGGTTTTCCTGCGGCAGCCCAAGCAGCTTGCGGCGGCGTTCCGTGCTCAGCAATTCCGGGCTCTTGGCTGGTCCGGTCGGAACGGTACGCCACAAATCGTTGAAGGCGCCCTCCTCGTGCAAGCGGCGGTCTCCGGCGCGCTTTTCTTCGGCACGAAGATCGAGCTTCTTCTTGCCCGGATAGCGATCGATCCCGTGCGACATCAGGGAATGCGCCGCATCGAGCGTCAACTCGACCGCCAGCCGGCCGTGACGCTCCTCGCATTGCGCGACGTAGCTCTTGGCGAAATCGAGATAATCGAGAATGCCCTCGGCGTCCGTCCATTGCTTGAAGAGATAGTTGTTCTTGAAGAAATGGTTATGGCCGAACGCGGCGTGGGCGATCACCAGCGCCTGCATGGTCGCGGTATTCTCTTCCATCAGATAGGAAATGCACGGCGAGCTGTTGATCACGATCTCGTAGGCGAGACCCATGAGCCCTTTGCGGTAGAACGCCTCGTGATGGGCGAAATGCTTGCCGAACGACCAGTGCTTGTAGAACAGCGGCATGCCGACGGAAGAATAGGCGTCCAGCATCTGCTCGGCGGTGATGACCTCGATCTGGTTGGGGTAGGTGTCGAGCCCCAGTTCGGATCGCGCAACCTCTTCGCAGGCATCATGGATACGCTGCAACTTCTGAAAGTCCCAGTCCGCTCCCTCAAACAGGCGTTCGGCTATCGCGGTCATGGCGCGGCTTTCTCCTTGCGGCGGCGCTGGAAGAGGTCGTGAAACACCGGAAAGATCTCGCTGCGGTCGCTGACCTTGCGCATCGACAGCGGCGCTCCGGCGGCATGCAAGCGCTGATACAGCGACCATAGCGATGAATCGGACATATCGAAGGTCGAGCCACCGGCTTCGCCGACTTCGAGATAGGCAAAAAACTGGCTGACCGGCAAAATTTTCTCGGTCAGCAGCCGGCTCACCAGATCGCTGTCGGACGTCGAGTTATCGCCATCGGAGGCCTGCGCGGCGTAGATGTTCCAGTCCGACGCACGAAACCGCGACCTGACGATCTCGTGCATCGCCTGCAGCGCGCTCGATACCAAGGTACCGCCCGACGCCGGACCGTGAAAGAAAGTATCTTCGTCGACCTCTTCCGCCCGGTCGGTATGACGAATGAAAACGATTTCGACGTGGCGATAGCGCCGCGTCAGAAACACGTAGAGCAGCATGTAAAAGCGCTTGGCCAGATCCTTCATGTGTTCGGACATCGAGCCCGAAACGTCCATCAGACAGAACATGACAGCCTGGGCGACCGGCTTGGGTACGGTTTCGAAGCGGCGGTATCGGATGTCGATCGGATCGATGAACGGAATCCGGCGAATTTTTGCCTTCAAGGCTTCGATCTCCGCCAGCAACTCCGGACGGCGCTCCTCATCGCAATTCTCGAGTTCGGACTCGAGCTCCTCGATCGTCTCCGGCCGCGGTCGCCGTAACGCGACCCGCCGCGCCAGCGCCAGCCGCACCGTGCGGCTTATCGAGAGGTTCGCGGGCGAGCCTGAGGTCGCATAGCCGGCGCGCTGAAGCCCCTCGCTCTCCGCTTCCGCGAGCTTCCGCTTGGCCAGATCGGGCAATTCGAGGTCGTCGAGGAACAGATCGACGAATTCATCGCGGCTCAGCACGAACCGGAAGGCGTCCTCGCTGTCGCCTTCGCCCGCCCCGGATCCCTTCCTGCGGCCTTCGCCCGAACGCGGAAGCATGTCGCCTTCGATGAACTTCTTGTTTCCGGGAAGCACCATGTCGCGAATGCCGCCTTCGCGGCGAAAGCGCGGCTCGTCCATCCCGTCGAGCGGGATAGAGACCTCGCCGCCTTCCAGGACGTCCTTGATGTCCCGGTCCTGCGAAGATTTCTTGACGGCGCCCTGAACCAGCGCCTTGGCCCGACGCAAGAAACGCTGGCGGTTCTCAAGGCTCTTGCTGCCCGGATTCAGGCGCCTGTCAATGATGTGCATAGCCACAGTTGTTTCAGCCTCAGCCAGCCTGTTTGACGCGCATGTACCATTCGACGAGTCGGCGAACCTGACGCTCGGTATAGCCACGACCGACCATCCGCTCGACGAACTCGCCGTGCTTTTTCTCGGTATCGCCATCCTTCTTGGTGCCGAACGAGATCACCGGAAGAAGGTCTTCGACCTGGGAGAATATCCGCTTCTCGATCACTTCGCGAATCTTCTCGTAGCTGGTCCAGGACGGGTTTTTGCCGCCGTGCTGAGCCCGCGACCGCAGCGAGA
>JAQGKJ010000695.1 GCA_028290165.1 Bradyrhizobium sp.
AGTCGGTAAACAGCGGATCCTCGCCGGGCCCGCCGTCGCGGTGACATTCGTTGCATCGCGCCTTGCCCCGGAAAAGATCGTACCCCTGCTGCTCCTGTGGCGTGAACTGCGCCTTTTTCGTCAGTACCGCGTCGAATTTCGAGGTGAACGATGTCACCTCGGCAGCGGCTTCGTAACCGGCGATAGATTGTGCCATCTGATCGAAGGTGGCGCCGACCCGGCCGCGGTCGGTCGGGCTGAGATGGACCGGCAACGGCTCAGCGGCGCTCGGCGGCCCGGGCCGGTTGCAGACCTCTTCCACGTCTTGAGGCCATGCGATCGCGAAGGCCTGCGCTCCCCATACGCTTTCGAACATGGCGCGATACGGCCGCTGCGAGGCACGATAGACCGCGCAGGCAATATCGGGCAGGCCCATTTCCACCGGGTTGGTGGGCGGACCTTCCGCCTGCTCGGCGGCCGGGTTGCCCAGCCGGCGGCCGGTTGCACGCATGTCCCAGAAATTACCGCCGACGAGGTCACCCTGGGCTTGATTGTAGTGCAACACCGGCGAGAGCGGCGCGTAGGCGTGCGTTTGCGGCTTGCGATTGCTAAACCGCGTGCGTACCGATCCGGGATAGGCGCCGGTGGTCCGGTTCAGTTCCGACACCGGACCGGTAAAGCCTGTTTCGGGCATGTGGCAGAAGGCGCATGCCTCGTTGCGGTTTACCGACAGATCCTTGTCGTACAGCATCAACTTGCCGAGCAACTCGATTTGCTGGATCTGATTGTCAGGGGGCGTTGCAAGCCGCTCGACCGCCTGCGCCTCGATACGGTCGATCTCGGCCTCTACTTGTGAAATTTCCTGCAGCGCCTGGGGCGAGAGTTTTGAGCTCTCCTCCGCGTCCGGCCCATCCACGCCCAGCGTGAAGACGAATACGGCCGTTGCGATCCACAAAAGCGTGCGCTGCGTCTTCACATCGGATCCTCTGCAAGCCAGTGCCAAACGGCGCCCGCTTGACATAGCAGCGTGGCCCGATCGCTTGAAGGGCGCGCACCCCGGCGCAATACTAAATTCTATTTTATTATTTATGATTTTCCAGATTGGCACCGCCCGACACCTGCGCTGCCAGCAATTTGGTACTCGGCTTTGTCTCCTTGTCGATGGACACGGCCTTCGGCTTGGTCAATCCTGTCACCAGAACCGCTGTTCGTCGTCATGAAGGCAGGAACGACAAGTCCTTACGGGAAGTCGCTAAATGCACGAGGACCTTCTGGTCAAACTGGAGCTGCGGCTCGGACGCGTGCATGCGCGGCAGCGGCTCGGGATCGAGATCGATCACGAAGCGCAAGTGTTCGGCCAGGGCCTGACTTTCTTTCACCTCGAGAACTGGTATTCGATCCATTCGGTGATCCGGAACACGCTCAAGCTGACCGGTCTCTACGGGCGGGGAACAAAGAACGCGGAACGCGTCGTGGTCAGGCACAACGAGGTCCGGTTCAAGCGATTGCCTCCGCTGTTCGACGGCTTCACCATTCTCCACATCAGCGATCTGCATGCCGACACGAGTGAGGCAGCGATGCGCCGCGTTGTCAAACTTGTCGTCGACCAGCGTTACGACATCTGCGTTCTAACCGGAGATTTTCGCGGCAAGACATTCGGACCGTTCGAAGCCGCCCTCGACGGCGTTTCGCAGGTGCGGGCGCAATTGAAGGGGCCGGTTTACGGCGTGCTCGGCAATCACGATACCATCCAGATGGTTCCCGGGCTCGAAGCCATGGGAATCCAGATGCTGCTCAATGAAAGCGAGGCGATCGCGCGCGACGGCCAGCGGATTTATATCGCCGGAATCGATGACGCGCACTTCTTCAGGGTCGACAACATCGAAAAGGCCGCGTCACAGATTCCGGATGGCGAGTTCTCGATATTGCTGTCGCACACCCCCGAAATCTATCGCCAGGCCGCCCACGCCGATTTTGATTTGATATTGAGCGGACACACGCATGGCGGCCAGATCTGTTTGCCCGGATCGATTCCGGTCACGCTCGAATCCAAATTGCCGCGGCGCATGGGGTCCGGCGCCTGGCAGTATCACAAAATGACCGGGTACACGTCGACAGGCGCGGGATCGAGCGTCGTTGCCGTGCGCTTCAACTGTCCGCCCGAGATAACCCTGCATCATCTCCGACGCGGGTGACAGCCCGCTGAAAAGCGGCGACTTGCCCGCAAGTCACTGCATCGCCGAAGTCGGTTCCGGCAAAAGGTTCCATCGTCCTCTGCAAATTTCCCCCCTTTGGGGATGAAACCGAAGCTCGGTTCGCGCTTTGGTTCGTCGGGAGAACGAGCTTGAGCCGCATATTGAAACCCTTTGTGTTCCTGTTCGCCGCCATCTACTTGCTAGCGGACGCTGTGTTTTGGAGTGTCGCCAAGCCCATCGCTCGCCAGCTTTCGGATCGCAGGATTTTCGCGAGCTTGCGCGCGTGGATTGTATCGCTGCGCCCCTACCCCACGCTCGCGCTGTTTCTGGTGCCAGTCATCGTTCTGGAACCCGTCAAGCCCGTTGCAGCGTATCTGACAGCCATGGGCCACATCATTGGCGGGCTATCAGTGCTGGCCGCCGGCGAGATTCTGAAGCTCGTGCTCATCGAGCGTCTCTTTAGCATCAGTCGCGACAAGCTTATGTCGATTGCCGCTTTCGCGTGGTGCTACGACAAGTTTCACCAAGCCCGAACCTGGGTCGAATCCCTGGAGGCGTGGCAACTGATGCGACGTTTGAGCGTCACTTCCAAATACGCCGTTCGCGGTTATCTGCGCGAAATGAGGCTAGCGCGGAAGCTCGAACGCCTTTCCTGGCAGTCGCGCTGATCCCGGCTTCTTCCGAGCAGATGTCCGTTCGAAATGGAATGCACGCCAAAGCGCGGGCGCTTCCACGAGAAGACGCGCCCACGGCGTTGTCTTGCGCGCCCTAATAAACGAGGCCCGTCCCGGGCGGTTGTTCGAGCGCAGCGGCCAGCGAGCGGTAATGCTCGCAATCGGTCCCGCAAATCGCGGCGATCCGGCTCAGATGATACAGAGCCTGATCGCGGTTGCCCTGTTCGATCTGCCACAGGCCGTAATATTGCCAGGTCAGCACATGGTTCGGATCCGCCTTCAGCGCGCGCTCGTACCAGACTTGCGAGAGCTTGTAGTCGCCGAGCTTGCGATAGGAGTAGCCGATCAGATTGGCGACGTTCGCCTGATCGTCGTGGCCGAGCGCCTTCAGCTGCTCGATGGCGGCGGCATAATCATTGCGGTCGTAGATCGTCGCATAGGCCGTGCGGTAACCCTGCACAAAGGCCGGGTCGTCGATGGCGGACTGCTTGTCGGTTCCCTTCTTGGCCTTATGGGTCGCGCGCGCGCCGCGGCTGGTTTTGGTCTCCGGCGCCGGCGGCGGATAGGTGGAGGTACCCATCGTGGAAGGGTCGCCACCACCACCGCCTCCTCCGGCGGCTAGAGCCGGAATCAGCGAGGGCGCAACGATCAGCGCCATCAAAAAGGTTGCCAGCGTCACCAACTTGATCATGCGTGCCTCCCTGATTTGTTGGGCGGTCCTCCCGCCCGACCCTTAAAAACCCCGCTTTGCCCAGG
>JAQGKJ010000514.1 GCA_028290165.1 Bradyrhizobium sp.
ACGCTGAACCGGCCCGACCGCATGAACGCATGGACGCCGATCATGGAGCGCGACGTGCGTGATGCCATGGAGACCGCCGCCGCCGATGACAATGTGCGCGTCATCGTGCTCACCGGTTCGGGACGCGCGTTCTGCGCCGGCGCCGACATGGAGGCGCTGAAGGGACTTGATCCCGACGACGTCAGGCGCGCCCAGAACTTGCCGCCGTTCGACATGAACCGCAGGCCCGACTGGCAGGCGCGCTATGCATATTATCCCTCGATACCGAAACCCGTGATCGGCATGCTCAACGGCGCCACCGCCGGCATCGGGCTGGTGCACGCGCTCTATTGCGACCTGCGGTTTGCCGCCGACAACACCGTGTTCACTACATCGTTCGCGCGCCGCGGGCTGATCGCCGAACACGGCATCAGCTGGATGCTGCCGCGCATCGTCGGCCACGCCAATGCGCTGGATTTGCTGATGTCGGCGCGCCGCGTTTCGAGCGAGGAGGCGCTGCGGATCGGCCTGGTCAACCGGCTGTACCCATCAGAGCAACTGCGCGAGCAGACCTATGCCTATGCGCGTGACCTTGCCGATTTCGTCTCGCCGAGCGCGATCGCGGTGATCAAGCGGCAGCTTTACGACGTGCCGTTCCAGACCCTCGCCGAAGCAACCATCGATGCCAACCGCGAGATGGTGGTGGCGCTACGCGGCAGCGATTTCCGCGAGGGCGTCGCGAGCTTCATGGAAAAGCGGCCGCCGCGGTTTACGGGGAAGTAGGGAGCGGGCCGTTACAGCCCGTCTTCGCCCAAGGGTGCTGCGCCGGGCACGCTTCGCCTTCGGCTTTCGTGGCTGCGCCACGCGTAGCCGAAGGCGAAGCGTGGTGGAGCCAGGCGGGATCGAACCGCCGACCTCGTCATTGCGAACGACGCGCTCTCCCAGCTGAGCTATGGCCCCATCGCGACCGCCTCGCGAAAAACAAAGGCGGCCAGCAATCGGCGCCATTTACAATCCGTGCCAAGGTCAAGTCAAGAACGGCGAAATCGCCGTTTTCCGCTTTATTTGCACGGAACTTCCCTTGTTTGCGAGGAGTGGAACCGATATTTAGCAGGGAGTCCCTTCCGCGACCAAACCCCCGAGTAAGCCAGCCATGCGTGCCGTTCTCGACATCGTTATTATCGTTCTGGACCTCTATGTCTGGCTGCTGATTGCGTCCGCAATCCTGTCCTGGCTGATCGCCTTCAACGTCGTCAACACGCGCAACCAGTTCGTGGCGGCGGTGGCGGAGTTTCTGTACCGGATCACCGAACCGGTGCTGGCGCCGATCCGGTCGTTCATGCCGAACCTCGGCGGGCTCGATATCTCACCGATTATCCTGATCCTGATCATCATGTTCATCGAGCGGGTGATCATGTACTACATCTATCCGAACGTAATCTGATCGCGGGCATGGATTCTCGATGGATGCT
This sequence comes from Bradyrhizobium sp., assembly GCA_028290165.1. The sequence continues at coordinate 1,452 of JAQGKJ010000514.1, forward strand.
CGATGGATCCCTGGCGCTATTCCGCTGATGGCATCAGTGTCGCGTTGCGGGTAACGCCGCGCGGCGGCCGCGATGACATCGACGGACTTGAAACACTCGCCAATGGCCGCACCGTGATAAAAGTGCGGGTCCGCGCCATCGCCGACGGCGGCGAAGCCAATCGCGCGGTGACGGAACTCATCGCAAAAGCCCTCGGGGTGCCCAAGGCTAACGTGCGAATACTTTCCGGCACCACATCGCGCCTCAAGCAGATTGCCGTCGACGGCGATCCGGCAAAACTCGGCGAGGCGTTGCGCGCGCTGACCGCCGCTAAGAAGGATTGAGATGACCGCTGGGATCATCGATGGAAAACTCATTGCATCAGGACTTCGCGCCCGTGTCGCCGGCGAAGTGGCGCGGGTGCGGCGTGACAACGCCCTGACGCCGGGGCTCGCCGTGGTGCTGGTCGGCAGCGACCCCGCCAGCCAGGTCTATGTCCGCAGCAAGCACAAGCAGACCCAGGAAGCCGGCATGGCGTCGTTCGAGCACGTGCTGCCGGGAAATATCCCGCAGGACGAATTGCTGGCGCTGATCGGAAAGCTCAATCGCGACCCCGCCGTGCACGGCATCCTCGTGCAGTTGCCGCTGCCGAAATCGCTGAATACCGAAACCATCATCAACGCCATCGATCCCGCCTAGGACGTCGACGGGTTGCATCCGAACAATGCCGGGCGCCTCGCCGGCGGGTTTGCCGCGCTGTCGCCCTGCACGCCGCTCGGCTGCATCATTCTCACCAAGAGCGTGCATGCCTCGCTGGAGGGCATGAACGCCATCGTGATCGGCCGTTCCAACCTGGTCGGCCGTCCGCTGGTGCAATTACTGCTCAACGAAAACGCCACGGTGACGATCGCGCATTCACGCTCGCGCGATCTGCCAAAACTCTGCGCCCGCGCTGATCTGGTCTACGCCGCCGTCGGCAAGCCCGAAATGGTGCGCGGCGACTGGATCAAGCCGGGCTCAACCGTGATCGATGTCGGCATCAACCGCCTGGCGGACGCCGACGGCAAGACCCGCCTGGTCGGCGATGTCGCCTTTGCCGAAGCTCTGAATGTCGCCGGCGCCATCACCCCGGTGCCCGGTGGCGTCGGCCAGATGACGGTAGCGTGTCTTCTGGTCAACACGCTGCGCGCGGCATGTGCGATTGCGGGACTGCCCAAGCCGGCGGTGTGAGGCTCGACACTCTTCACCCTCTTCCGCTTGCGGGGGAGGGCCGGGGTGGGGGTGCCTCCGCAAACCGCGCTCGTCGAGTGGATAGTCCGTTTCCCCCACCCGCCGCGCTCCGGCGCGCAATTGCGCTGCCGCGCGCGTCGACCTCCCCCGCAAGCGGGAGAGAGGTGAAAACGCTCACCCCGCTGCATTCTTCCCCTTCGCCCGTGCGATGCCTTCCGCGATCAGTTGGTGCGCATCTTCGGCGCCGCCCCAGCGCAGGACTTTTACCCATTTTCCGGGCTCGAGGTCTTTGTAGTGTTCGAAGAAGTGCTGGATCTGTTGCAGCGTGATGTCGGGCAGATCGCTGTAGGTCCGCACCTTGTCGTAGCGCTGGGTCAGCTTTGACGACGGCACCGCGATGATCTTCTCATCGCCGCCGGCCTCGTCTTCCATCAGGAGCACGCCGACCGGGCGCACGCTCATGACAGCGCCCGGGACGATGGCGCGGGTGTTGGCGACCAGCACGTCGCAGGGGTCGCCATCGCCGGAGAGCGTATGCGGGATGAAGCCGTAATTGCCGGGATAGCGCATGGCGGTATAGAGAAACCGGTCGACTACCAGCGTGCCGGCGTCCTTGTCCATCTCGTATTTGATCGGCTCGCCGCCAACCGGCACTTCGATGATGACGTTGACCTCGCGCGGCGGGTCTGTCCCGATCGAAATGGCGTCAATGCGCATGGACGGCTCCGCATGGCTTTGAAGTCAGGGCAAGGAAGTCAGGGCACGCGGCGAAAGTCAGGGAGCCGGCGCAAGCCAGGGCGGGCTCTGGTCCCGGCCGAACTCAATTGGTCCAGGCGAAGGCGACCTTGTCGAGCGACTTCGGCCCGAATTTCTCTGAACTGCGGGCCACCATCCGGCCGCCCAGCGCCCGATAAAACTCGGTCGCCGGATCGTTGTCCGACAGCGCCCCGATCACCATGCTCTTCAGGCCGCTCTGCAGCAGGTCGCGCCTTGCCGCGGTAAACAGCCGCCGGCCAAAGCCGAGGCCCTGAAACTCGGGGCGCAAATAAAGCTCGTAGATCTCGCCTTCGAAGTGCAGGCTGCGCGCGCGGTTGCGGCCGTAATTGGCATAGCCCGCGACCTTGTCGCCGAACACCAGCACGCTGACGCGGCTGCCCTTGCGGATCGCGCTGTCCC
>JAQGKJ010000544.1 GCA_028290165.1 Bradyrhizobium sp.
TCCGACATCAGGCGCGGGACGGTTGATCGGAATCGGGTTGCCCCTGAAAAGTGCGCAAGTCGTGACCGGGGTGAGGCAAACGCGTGTCGGCAGGAACAGGAACCCTCCGCGCTTTGTCGCAGCGCCGCCATGATTGCACGTCGCGATAGCCACAATGCGGTCGCATCACCCACCATGAAATCGTTCCCGGCTGAAACTTGAATGGGTCTTGCTGTGCCTGGCATGGGTTTTTCTGTCGTCTTGCGCGGGTCGAACCGCGGGCGAGCGGATGGCGGACATGCCGCACTGGATGGGCGGTGAGCCTCCCGGTGTACCGCCGCGGCGCGGCACGCCCGAATACGATGCATGGACTGCCGCGCGCGCACAGGAAGCGGCGCGACCGAAGACCGATCAGCCCAAAACCGATCAGCCCAAATGAGCAGTGACAGCCCCGGCCTGATGGTCCGGCAAGCCAGCACCTGACGGCGCCGGTACCTCGGCAGATGCGCATGGGCTGACGCGGCGCGGCAACGTTGCCAGAGCGGTCGTTTCAAGCTAGCGAACGTGATGTGATTAACGTCCTCAGCGCCGAGTTCGGAGCTTCACGTGATCTCTGCCCGTCGTGCTTTTCGTGCCGCTCTGTTTCTCGCCGGGCTGGCCGCCCTGGTAGCCTTCACTCCCCTGCATCCGATCGGCGAGGCCCTAGCACAAGACACGACGGCAGCTCTGGTGGCGAAGCCGGTGTCGTTGCCGGACATCGCGCTCGGGTCCGCGAAGGCGCCGGTCACCATCACCGAATACGCCTCGATGAGCTGCCCGCATTGCGCGGCGTTCGACGAGAACGTTCTTCCAATGCTGCGGTCGAAATACATCGACACCGGCAAGGTGCGTTTCGTGCTTCGGGAGTTCCCGCTTGATATCAACGCCCTGGCTGCCTCGATGCTGGCGCGCTGTGTTGCGGCCGACGATGCCGTCAAATATTTCGGCACCGTTGCGCTGCTGTTCAAACAGCAGGACCAGCTGCTGGCGCAGACCACGGTGACGCTGAAGCGGATCGGCGCCCAGGCCGGTATGAGTGAACAGGGTTTCGAGGCCTGCGTGAAAGATCAGGCGCTGCTCGACAAACTCAAGGCGGACCAAACATTCGCCTTTGAGATACTCAAGGTCGAGGTCACGCCGACCTTCTTCATCAACGGCGAGAAGGTCAAAGGCGCCATGTCGTTCGAGGAACTGGAAGCAAAGATCAAATCGCTGCTGAAGAAATAGCGGCGTCAGTTTCTGCTCTGTCCGGTTGCTGCGCCTTTACGGCGCCTCGACAAAGGTCAGGCCGATCCGGTTACGCTGGATCCAGGCAACTCTGCATTCGTAGACCGAGGAGTCCTTCGCCAGGACGAGGCGAAACCGCGGGGGTACGAAGGACGGGTTCTCGACATCGATGGCGGCGCCCTCCACCGAAATATTCCGGACCACGCAGCTCATGACGGAACCGCCCGACGAGACATAGGCAGGTTCGTCGACCTCGGTCCGCGGGTGCTTTCGCTTTTCTTCCACAGCCTTGTGCCTCGATTTCCAATCGCGAAAGCGATGCTAGCGGAAATCCTTAAATAAATTAGCCTCTGACCCGGTCCTCGGAACCAATCCCGTGTGCCGGTTGGGTTGTGAGGGCCGCCGCAATCTGCAGTGGCCGGCCCGGAACGGGGTTTTCGTGGGCCCGTGCCGCGCTGCCTTGCGCAGGTGCGCCCTGCGTCGCGACAGGCTTCCGTTCGCCACGTCGAAAGCGTAGCATTCCTGCCATCTGCGGGACGTAGGCGCGACGCCCGCTTCAAAAACGAACATGCGCCAAGGGGAAAAACGCCATGTTCGAGATACTCGATCGACGCACGAGTCTGACCGGCAACCAGATCAAAATACTCGCCGCGGCCATCATCGGCGACGCGCTCGAATTCTTCGACTACTTCCTGATCGGCTTCGTGCTCGCCTTCCTGATAGGGCCGTGGAAACTCACCTTCGGCCAGTCGGCCACCGTGCTGATGAGTTCCGGCATCGGCGCCATCATGGGCGCCTATGCCTGGGGCTGGCTCGCCGACCGCATCGGCCGCCGCAAGGTCTTTATCGGCACCGTGCTGAATTTTTCGATCGCGACCGGCCTTTTATATTTTACGCCCGATAATGGCTGGATCTATCTGTCGATCATGCGCTTTTTCGTCGGCGTCGGCGTCGGCGGGCTGTATTGCGTGGACCTGCCGCTGGTGCAGGAGTTCATGCCCTCCTCCAAGCGCGGCTGGGTCGGCGGCCTCGTGACCTGCGTCATTCCGCTCGGCGTCGGCCTCGGCGCCGTGATGGGCGCGCTGCTTGGCAGCGGCGACTGGCGGCTGTTGTTCGCCGTCGGCGTGCTGCCGGCGCTTTTGGTCCTGCTGGTCCGCATCTGGGTGCCGGAGTCGCCGCGCTGGCTCTGCCGTCAGGGCCGCTACGAGGAGGCGCGCAAGTCATTGGCCTGGGCGTTGCAGATGGAGCCATCTTCGCTTCCGTTGCCTACGGCGGCCGACGCGGGGCCGATCATCAAGAGCAACTGGCTCGATTTGTTCAAATATCCGCGTAGCCTGGTCGTCTCCTGGCTCGGCAATGCCGGTGCGCAGACCGGCGTCTACGGCATCACGCTGTGGGCGCCGTCGCTGTTCGTGGTGCTCTTGAAAGTCACGCCCCAGGAAGCCGCCAAGATGATGATCCTGCTGTCGGCGTTCGGTTTCATCGGACGGTTGTCGTTCGCGTTCTTCTCGGAACTGATGGGACGGCGCAACGCCGGCGGCCTGCTGGGCTTCGGCGCAGGCCTCATGACCATCGTCGCGGGCTACAATTATGACGTGACGCTGATGGGCGTCTCGGCGTTCTGGCTGCTGCTGGCGGTAGCGTTCTTCTTCGCCGACGGCGGTTTCGCCATCGTCGGGCCCTATGCGGCCGAAGTCTGGCCCTCGCACCTGAGAACCTCGGGGATGGGCTCCGCCTATGGCTTCGGTGGCATCGGCAAGATCATCGGGCCGGTCGGCCTCGCCTTGATCGTGGGCTCCGGCAACTATCTCAAGCCGGACGTGCCGCTGCCGGAGATTCCGCTGGCTTTCGTCTATCTCGGCTGCTGGTTTTTCATGGCCGGGGCGGTGTATTATTTCCTGGGGATCGAGACGCGCGGCAAGTCGATCGAACAGATCGACCGGGAGTTGACCCTCGCGCCCGATCTGCCTGCCGCCGCGGCCACAGTTCGTCAGGCATAGCATTGGATATGTTGATCGCGACATCTGCCGACCTTGCGGGCGACCGGAGCGTGATCTCCCGTGCCGAGGCGGTCCGCTCCGCGGTTGCGGCGGCATCGAATGAGATCGAGAGTACGCGCCGGCTACCGCCGGCCTTGCTCGACAAGCTCCATGAGGCCGGGCTGTTTCGTCTACTGCTGCCGCGCTCGTCGAACGGGATCGAGACCGATCCCTTGACCTTCTTCCACGTGATCGAGACCATCGCCCGCGCCGATGGCTCGACCGCCTGGTGCCTGAGCCAGGCCGGCGGCTGCGCCATGTCGGCGGCCTATCTCGACCTGCCGGTGGCGCGCGCGATCTTCGGCGACGATCCGCGCGCGGTGCTGGCCTGGGGTCCCGGTCCCAAGGTCAGGGCAGTCGAATGCGACGGCGGTTACTGGGTTACGGGCGTGTGGTCCTTTGCCTCGGGCGGTCGCCACGCCACCTGGCTCGGGGCCCATTGCCCGATCTTCCACGCCGATGGCTCGCCGAGATTCGACGCCGACGGTCACCGGCAGGAGCGCACGATGCTGGTGCGGACCGAAGACGTTGAGTGGACCGACATCTGGAACACGGTCGGCCTGCGCGGCACCGCCAGCGACCAGTTCGCGTTGAACGACTTCTTCGTGCGATCCGACCATTCGATTACCCGCCAGTTCGATCAGGAGTGCCGCGAGAGCGGCCCGCTCTATCGGATGGGCTCCGGCACCTGCTACCAGGTGGGTTTTGCCGGCGTCGCCTGCGGCATCGCCCGCGGCGCGCTCGATCACTTTGTCGAACTGGCCCGGGACAAGGTAGCGCGCGGCACCAAGGGCCCACTGCGCAACAATGCCGTGGTGCAGTCCAACCTGGCCCAGGCCGAGGTCAATCTGCGCGCCGCGCGCGGTTTTGTGCTGCAGTCGATGGCCGACATCTGGAAACATCTCTCCGCCGGAACCACCATCACCGTGGAGCAGCGCATCACCATCCGCATGGCCGCGACCCACGCCATTCACAGGGCGCGCGAGGCGGTCGACTTCGCCTACAATGCCGCTGGTGCCACGGCGGTCTTCGAAAACCATCCGCTGGAG
>JAQGKJ010000568.1 GCA_028290165.1 Bradyrhizobium sp.
TATCATCGTACGCTGTTGTGGGTGCTGGAGCGCCAGCGCGCGACCATGCTGGTCACCTTCGCAACCATCGTCGCGACGCTGATCCTCTATGTCGTGGCGCCCAAAGGCTTCCTGCCGTTGCAGGACACCGCCTCCATCACCGCGGTCACCCAGGCCGGTCCTGACGTATCCTTTGCCGAAATGCAGAGCCGGCAGACCCAGGCCGCGGACGCCATCAGGGCCGATCCGGATGTGACAGGCATCGTTTCCGTGATCGGCGCGGGTTCGGTCAATCCGACCACCAATGTCGGCCGTCTGGTGATGTCGTTGAAACCGCGCGGCGAGCGGCGCGACGACGTTTCGATCGTGGTCGCGCGCCTCAAGGTGCGGGTGGCGTCGATTCCGGGCATGACGATTTATTTTCAGCCGGTTCAGGACGTGCAGATCTCGACCCAGTCCAGCCGCTCGCAATATCAGTACACGCTGACCGGCACGGATTCCGCGCTGGTGACGCTCTGGGCGAACAATCTGGTGGCCGAATTGCGCCGCGATCCCTTGTTCCGCGACGTCTCCTCGGAAGCCCAGGACGGCGGGTTGCGGGCGGCGCTCGACATCAATCGCCAGCGCGCCGGCCAACTCGGCGTCAGCCTGCAGGCGGTGACCGACACGCTGAATGATGCCTTCGCACAACGGCAGATTTCGACCATCTACGGCCAGGCCAACCAGTATCGCGTGGTGCTGGAAGCGCTGCCGATGTACCAGCGCGATCCGTCGATACTTTCAAAATTGTATCTGCCCGGCACGCTTGACGCGCAAGTGCCGCTGTCGGCGGTCGCGACCCTGATACGCACCACGGCACCGCTGGCGATCTCCCATCAAGCGCAATTTCCGTCCGTCTCGCTCAGCTTCAATCTGGCGCCGGGCGCAGCACTCGGCGACGCCGTCGATGCCGTCAAATCAATCGAAACCCGGATCGGCATGCCCGGCAGCATTGTCGGCGGCTTTGCCGGCGATGCAGCCGAATTCTCGAAATCGCTGGCGGGACAACCCTGGCTGATCCTGGCGGCGCTTGTCACCATCTATATCGTGCTGGGCGTGCTCTATGAAAGCTACATTCACCCCATCACCATTCTCTCGACGCTGCCGTCGGCGGGCGTCGGCGCCATTCTTGCGCTGATGCTGTTCGGGCAGGATCTGTCGGTGATCGGCCTGATCGGCATCATTCTCCTGATGGGCATCGTCAAGAAGAACGCCATCATGATGATCGACTTTGCGCTAGAGGCGGAACGCCACCAGGGCATGTCCGCGATGGACGCGATCGTGCAGGCCTGCCTGTTGCGCTTCCGCCCCATCATGATGACGACGCTGGCGGCGTTGTTCGGCGCGCTGCCGCTGGCGGTGGAAAGCGGCACCGGTGCCGAGTTGCGCTTTCCGCTGGGCATTTCGATCATCGGCGGCCTGCTGCTGAGCCAGTTGCTGACGCTCTATACGACGCCGGTGATCTACCTCGCGCTCGACCGGATCAACCGGAGCATCGAAAAGGCGGTACCGCCGTCGGCGGCTGGACTGCCGTCACCGCCGGTCGCGGGAGCCACCGAGGGGATGCAGTAATGGCATCGATCTCGGAGCCATTCATTCGCCGGCCGGTCGGCACCACCTTGCTGGCGATCGGGCTTTTTCTGATCGGCGGGGTGGCTTACGAATTCCTGCCGGTCGCGGCCGTTCCCAATGTCGACTTTCCGATGATCCGGGTCAACGCGACGCGTCCGGGCGCCGATCCTTCGGTGATGGCGGCCACCGTCGCAGCACCACTGGAACGGCGCCTCGGCCAAATCGCTGGCGTCGACCAGATCACCTCGACCAGCGCGCTGGGCGTGACCAGCATCCAGCTGCAATTCGCCATCGGCCGCGATATCGACCGCGCCGCGCGCGACGTGCAGGCGGCGATCAACGCCTCGCTCGCCGATCTGCCGAGCGACCTGCCGACCCTGCCCAACTTCCGCAAGGCAAATACCGCCGCGGCGCCGGTATTTGTGCTGGCGCTGACGTCGAAGACGATCCCGTCAAGCGCGCTCTATGACGTGGCCGACACCGTGATCGCGCAGCGTATCTCGCAGGTGCCCGGCGTCGGCGAGGTCACCGTCAGCGGCGCCGACCAGCCTGCGGTGCGAATTGCGCTCAATCCGGTGGCGCTGTCGAACGCGGGGATCGCCACCGACGATGTCAGGACCGCAATCATCAACGCCAATCCGCTGGGGCCGGTGGGTATCTTCAATGGCGGCCGCCAGAGCGAAACGTTGTCGGTCAACAGGCAGATGCGCACGGCCGCCGAATTCCGCGACATCATGATCAAGAGCTCGAACGGCAATTACGTGCGGCTTTCGGATGTGGCGGAAGTCGAAGATTCCGTTCGCAACACCCGCTCGATCGCCTGGTTCAACAAGCAGCCGGCGGTGCTGATTCAAATTACGAAACAAGGCGACGCCAACGTCATCGACACCGTTGATCGCGTCAGGGCGTTGCTGCCGGAATTGAAGAGATGGATCCCTGGCGGAGTGGAAATCTCGACCCTGGTCGACCGCACCGGAACCATTCGGGCCAGCGTGCAGGACATGCAGCTGACGCTGCTGGCGACCTGCCTGCTCGTGATGGTGGTGGTGTTTGCATTCCTGCGCCGGCTCACGCCGACGGTTGCGGCGGGTGTCTCCGTGCCGTTGGCCCTGGCCGGCACCTGTGCCGGCATGTGGGCCGCCGGCTTCTCGATCGACAATCTGTCGCTGATGGCGCTGGCGATTTCCGTGGGCTTCGTGGTCGACGACGCCATCGTCATGATCGAAAACATGTACCGCAACCTCGAACATGGCATGCGGCCCTATCAGGCGGCACTCGAAGGCGCCAAGCAGATCGGTTTCACGGTGTTGTCGATCAGCCTGTCGCTGATCGCAGCTTTCACGCCGCTGATTTTCATGGATGGCCTGGTCGGCCGGCTGTTGCGGGAGTTTTC
>JAQGKJ010000604.1 GCA_028290165.1 Bradyrhizobium sp.
TCATCTCGGTGTTGCTGGCGCTGGTGCCGGTGGTCGCGATCTCGCCGATCCTGCTCTATATCGGCATGCTGATCGGCGCGCAGGCGTTCCAGACCACGCCGGTCAAGCATGCGCCTGCGATCGTGCTTGCGCTGACGCCGCATCTTGCGGCATGGGCCAAGCTGCAGATCGACACCATGCTCGGGTCGACCATCAATGCCGCCCAGGCGGTGGGTGGGCTTGCCGCCGACAAGGTGGGCGCGGTCAAGACCGCGGCGATCGCCGCGCTGCCGCAGCAGGGCGTGCTCTACCACGGGCTGGAAGTGATGGGCGGCGGCTCGATCCTTACCGGCCTCGTGCTCGGCGCGGTCGGCGTGTTCGTGATCGAACGCGACTTTGTAAAAGCTTCGGCCTTTGCGCTATCGGGCGCGGTGCTGACCTATTTCGGGTTCATGCACGGCGAGGCCGTAGGCATCGGCGGCGGATTGGGCGTAACCCCCACCGTTGCGCTGGCCTATGCGGTCGTGGCGGCCGGCTTCTATGCGGTGGGCAAGTTCGGCGCCAGCAGCCTTCCGGTCTCGCATTCGGAAATGCCGCTTGCAGCGCCCGCCGAATAAAATCGAAAGGCGAAAGCCCGGCGTCGGTTGCTGAGGCCTGGCTCTCGCAAAAAGGACACAACAAGTCTCACCTCAGGCCGCGACATCCCACAGGCGCGGCGAGCCCCGCAACAGCACACTGCGGCCTTTGGCGGTAATGACCGGGCAACCGTCGGTGATTTCGGCAAGCTGAAGCGCGACGAGATTGTTGACCACGGACCTGTTCCATGTACGGCAATTCGGCACGCGAAGCGCCTTCAGCGCTCCCCATTGATCCAATGTCAGATCGTAATCGGTTTCCGCACTCATGGTTCCTCGAAGGGCGTTGTTTCTTTTCGCGGGTTTCTTACAGAGACGGCGTGAACGGCATGCGACCACAATGCGTCCGGATTTCGATTAAAACGCTTTTTAGAAACGCTGTGTGTTGGCCGACGCCGGTAACGCGGCTGTCACAACTACGTGTCAAGGGATGCTGTCGGCCGCCGCGAATCAGGCGGCGACGACCATAGACGCCGTCGCCCGATTGGACAGACACCCTGGAAGTCATTGTGCTGCAAAAGACGCCTGGCAGCAGGGCCCGAATGAGAGGCCTCGGTGTCGTCGTCAGCCTCGCCGTCGCTGCGATCGCCGTTTACGCACTGACGCACGTCCTGAGGAAGGTCAACTACGACGAAGTATTCGCCATCGTTGCGCGCACCAGCCCTGGCCTCATCGCGCTGGCCCTGACGCTGGTCGCGATTTCATACGGCAGCTTGACGCTTTACGATCTGCTGGCGCTTCGGACCATCAAGCGAAGCGACGTTCCCTATCGGATCGCAGCTCTCGCAAGCTTCACCAGCTATCCGATTGCGCACGGCGCCGGCGCCGTCGCGCTGGTCTCGCCGGTCATCCGTTATCGGATCTACTCGTGCAACGGCCTCGGCGCGATGGAGGTGGCAAATATCTGCTTGCTCACCGGGCTCACATTCTGGCTCGGCAACCTGACGGCGCTCGGGCTTAGCCTGCTCAGCGATCCCGGCGCCATCAGCCTGTTCGATTATCTGCCGCCGCTGCTCAATCGGTTGCTTGCAGCGACGCTGCTTGTCGGAATCGCTGCCTTCCTGGTCTGGAGCTGGGTCTCCCCGAGAAGGATCGGGACGCGGCGTTGGCCGGTCCGGCTTCCCTCGGGTCCCCTGGTCCTGCTGCAGATCACGATCGGGATCGTGGATCTCGGCGCCGCGGCGCTGGCCATGTACGTGCTGATACCGGCCGGATTGAATATCGAATTTTTCCGTCTGACCACGGTATTCATTGCCGCGACCTTGCTGGGTTTCGCGAGCCACACGCCCGCGGGCTTGGGCGTATTCGACGCCGCGATCTTGCTCGGGCTTGGCGGCGACGACAAGGAACCGCTGATTGCGGCACTTTTGATGTTCCGCGTCCTGTATCACTTCCTCCCCTTTGTGCTGGCGCTCGCTCTGTTCGGCGGCGTGGAGGCGTGGCGGAGTTTGCGCATGAAGCGCTAGCCATGAAGCTGCAAAAATCTCACACCGGCGAATTCAGCTTGAGCCCGACCATCGCTGCAACGATCAGCGTCAGGCAGAGAAGGCGAACCGGGTCGGTCGATTCGCTGTAAACCAGCATGCCGACCAGGATACTGCCGACGGCGCCGATCCCGGTCCACACCGCGTAGGCGGTGCCGAATGGCAGCGACTTCAGCGCGATGGCCATCAATCCGAAGGAGAGCCCGATCGCGATCAGCGTCGCGGCGGTCGGCCAGAAGCGCGTGAGCCCATCGGAATATTTCAGGCCAAACGCCCAGGCGATCTCAAACATCCCCGCCGCGAGAAGTGCGAGCCAGGCGCTCACGGCGTCGCTCGCCCTGGGGCAAGCGTCAGCACCGCGTATTGGGCATAACCGCGGAACGGGCGTTCGAACGTCAGCGCGGCACTTGTGTTGTCAGCCATCGCCGACAGCACGGCCTTAAGATCGTCGCGCGGCGAGACGTCGAACATGGCAAGCCATCGCAACAGCAACGCGCGGACGATATCGGGCAGTCGTTCCTGATTACCGAAATCGACAATGTGCAGACGGCCGCCGGGCGCGAGGCGGCCTGCGGCCGCATCGAGAACGCCACGCCAGTCCGGGATCATCGACAGGCTATAGGAAATCATGATGTGGTCGAACGAGGGGAGGGCGAATAAAATCTGCGGATCGAATGCCGTCCCGTCGCCGTGCGCGACGCGAATGCGATCCGCCAGGCCGCGCCGCGAAATGGCAGTAATCGCCGAGGTCAGCATTTCCGTGGAAACATCGATGCCAAAAAATCGCGCGTGGGGGTAACGCCGGGCCGCATGCACGAGGTTCCTGCCGGTCCCGCAGCCGATCTCCAGCACGCTTGCGCCGGCCTCGGGCCGCAGGCCCGATATCAGCTGGTCGCGGCCGAGCAGGTAATAGCGCCTTGTTCCGTCATAGATGTGACGTTGCCGGCGATACATCCGGTTCATACGGTCGGTAGCTTCCGCCCGCCACGATTGATTCGCGCCGATCTCCTGGTGAATCTCCTGGTAATATGCAGCCATCCATCCACCTCCTGCCGCGTGTGTTTCCCATTTCCTTCTGATGTTCGCGCGACACCGATGTGACAGGCGGGCGTGACAGGCGAACGACCCCCGTAAATTTACCGGGAAGGCACGCCGCCTTCGCGCTCTCCGGCTGTCGCAAAACTGCAGCGAGGGCGCGATACCCTCGTCAGATTGCTGATTCGGGGAATGAATGAATACGCAACTGATCGCGGACGCGGTCCGCAACACCAGAGCCGAGACCGAGGCGACCATCTGGGACCGGCTGTTCGCGTTCTGGTTTCGCCGCCTGGTCTACACCCAGATATGGGAAGACCCTGAAGCCGATCTCGCCGCGCTCCAGCTACCGGTCGGATCGACCATCGTGACCATCTCATCCGGCGGATGCAACGCGCTGTCCTATCTCACCGCGCAACCGGCGCAGGTCTATGCCGTCGATCTCAACGAAGCCCATCTCTCGCTGCTCAAGCTCAAGCTCGCCGGGCTGCGCGCTCTCCCGGGTTATGCGGAGTTCTGGCAGTTCTTCGGCGAGGCCGCCTCGCACGCCAATGCCGAGCTCTATCGCCGGCGGTTGTGGCTGATGCTGGATGCGGATGCGCGGGCCTATTGGGACAAGCGCAACGTCATCGGGCGTCCGCGATATGCCTATTTTACGGACGGCTTCTTCCGCCACGGCATGCTCGGCCGCTTCATCGGCCTCGCCCACCTATTGGCGAAATTTGCCCGCATCGATCTCAAGGCGTTGCTGAAGGCCAAGATCGACGCGCCCGAACGCATCGAGGCGCCGCATCGTCTGGATCGGCTGTTTCATTCGCCGTTGGCCCGTCTGATGACCGCAACTCCGGCGCTGCTGTTCAGCCTGGGTATTCCGCCTCAGCAACGGGCGCTGCTGGGAGCGGGCGCGCCGCTCAACGACGTGCTTCATGAACGGCTGTTGCGGCTGATCAACGGTCATCCCAATGACAGCAATTACTTCGCATGGCAGGCACTGCATCGCGCCTATCGCGGTCCCGGCGATCGCTGTCTGCCGCCCTATCTGCAAGCTGGCCAGTTCGAGCGCATGCGCAACGGCGCCGGATTGATCATCCCGGTGCATGCCAACCTTCGGCTGTTCCTGGAAAGCCTTCCGGCACGCGAGGTCGACGCCGTCATTCTCCTGGATTCGCAGGACTGGATGGCGCCAGAGGAAATCCGCGCGCTATGGAACGCCATCGATCGGACCGGCAGCGACAACGTTCGCGTGATCTTTCGCACCGCCGGTGCGGAGTCTCCGCTGGAGGGCGCGGAGCTCGCATCGTTGCGGCAGGTCTGGCGTCGCGACGAGGAACGAAGTGCCGTCGGATTCGAACTCGACCGCTCGGGAATTTACGGTGGGTTCCACTGTTACGGGCGGCGCTGCGTGTAAGTTTGTCGCTGCCTAAAAAACTCCCTGCTATTGCCATCGATCTGACGCGGCCGATTTTCCTCGCGGTGTTGCGCTGCGGCGAGGTCCTTATTAGCATCGACTCATCGATATCAGTTCGCCGCGGTTCCCCGGGGGGAATTGGCGGTCCCGCTTTGCGTCGAGGGGTTTCATTTGGAGCAGCTCATCGTTGATCATGCCAGTGAATGTGCGGAACCACCGAGGTGGAAACGCAGCGTTCGGTGTCCTCGGTGTTCGTCTTCATTACGGGACGTGGACGCACAACCCTCATGTTCAAACGCCGCTTGCGAATATAGCGACGCCGGGTTTCCAATTATCAATACGCAGCCGGTGCTGATCGATTTTGCAACCAGCATTTTTCACCGCGAACTGTATAATGGTGAACATGGCTCGGCGCTGCACCGGGATGTGTCGCTTCGTTCGATCGGCTCGCGGCTGCATCTGTTTACCCTCGGAAGCAACCCGATCGCAGCGTCGAATTGTGCCGAGTTCATCAGGCTCCTGAAGCAAGCCTCCGAGCGGCCCATCGTCCTTGTCGTTGGCGGCGGCACCATTGGATTAGGTGCCGACCAACTTTATGATGACGACGACATCGAGATTGTCGGCACCGACGTCTATGCTTCACCGCATACCACCCTGGTGGCCGACGCCCACAAGCTTCCTTTCGAGGACGGCCTATTCGACGGTGTCTGGGTCCAGGCTGTGCTCGAGCATGTGCTGGAGCCTGCAACGATCGTTGACGAGATTCACCGGGTGCTTCGGCGCCGAGGACTGGTTTACGCCGAAACACCATTCATGCAGCAGGTGCATGAGCGCGCCTACGATTTCTCGCGCTTCACGCTGAGCGGTCATCGCTGGCTGTTCAAGCGATTTTCCGAAATAGACGCGGGACCGATTGGAGGTGCGGGCGTGGCGCTGGTGTGGTCGATCCGATACTTCTGTCGTGCGCTCGGCGCCGGCGACAAATTGTCACTTCTGATTTCGTTGCCCTTCTTCTGGATCCGGTTTCTCGACGCGTTCACCCGCGGCCGCGCCGTTGCCGACGCCGCCAGCGGCGTTTTCTTTCTTGGACGAAGGGCCGATCATCAGGTGATCGATCCTCACCTCATGCCGAGATACTACGACCGGCAGAAGTAACACTCGCGGGCTTGGTCAGGGTTGACCCGAGCCGCCCGCAGCGCCGTAGACCTGACCGGTGGCAAAGCTCGCATCCTCCGCTGCGAGCTGAACAGAGATCGAGCCGAGTTCGGCGGGCTGCCCGGCGCGGCCCAGCGGCGTCTGACCGCCGAACTTCTCAAGTTTCTCCTGCGTCGCGCCGCCGGAAACCTGTAGCGGTGTCCAGATCGGTCCGGGCGCGACGGCGTTAACGCGGATTCCCTTTGGCGCGAGCTGTTTCGCAAGCGACTTAACATAATTCATGGTGGCCGCTTTGGTTTGGGCATAGTCGTAGAGGTCGGGCGAGGGGTCATAGGCCTGCTCCGAGGCCGTTCCGATGATGGTCGAGCCGGGCTTCAAGTGCGGCAGCGCCGCCCTGATGATCCAGAACGGCGCGTAGATGTTGGTCTTCATCGTTGCGTCGAAATCCTCATTGGTGACGTCGAGGATAGAGGCGCGGGTCTGCTGCCGGCCGGCATTGCTGACCACGACGTCGAGACCGCCAAGTTCGCTGAC
>JAQGKJ010000605.1 GCA_028290165.1 Bradyrhizobium sp.
CGCGCACCCATAAGAAAGGGGGCGGGCATTTCTGCCCGCCCCTGAACCCACAGGCGTCGTCGGATCTTAGGCGTCAAGCACGTCCACGATCTCGAGCGTCCGCGGGTCCACCACCACGATCTTGTCCTTGACGAGGATGAATTCATATCCGCGCCATTGCGGATAAACCTCCACGACTTCCCGCGGAAGCGGGTAGAACCTCACGTCGCGCGTAACGCGCACGCCGGGCCGGATCTCGAAGTTGACGTTGTTGATCGACTGAACATGCTGCTCCCTGATCACGGATGTGATCTTGGTGCGCTGTTCGGGCGCAAGCTTCGCGCCAGCGCCGGCCTGGCCCGTCGTGGTGGTCGTCGACGTGCCGCTCTTCTCCCCGTTCATACGGTCCTCACGGCCTTGGGCGGTGTTGCGGTCCTCACGGCCTTCACGACCCTGGGCGGTGTTGCGGTCTTCGCGGCCCTGGGCGTTGGTCTTGGTGTCGCGACCTTCGCGGCCCTCAGCCTTCATGTCCTTGCCCTTGGCGCCTTCGTTCTCAGAGCTCATGCCCTTCGACTTTTCGCCCTTCATGGTGTCCTGGGCCGATTTCTCGCCCTTCATGTTATTGTCCTGGGCCGATTTTTCCTTTTGCCCGGCCTTCATATCATCCTGAGCGCGCTGGTTCTTGCCAGCACCCGGGGACTTCTCCTCAGACTGGGTGGCCTTCATGCCGGACGAAGGGCTCGTCGACTCCGCGCCGCTGCGATTCGTCGAGGTCCCCGAGCTCCCGGATGACGGTGCGCTCTGCTGTACCGTGGAACCTCCCGACGCTCCTTCGCGGCTCATTCCGGTTCCCTGTGCATTGGCGAAACCGGTTCCGGCGATCAGCGCGGCTGCCGCGACCGAGATCATAAAGCGATTAGTCATAGAATTCTCTCCTCGAGTGTTTGCATTGCCCGCGCCGACAACGAAGCGAGATGTTCGATGTTCCGCGATATCGCTGGTTCCACTGATTTTGTTTTTTGAACCCGCGATGAACACGCAAGACTCTACGGCTTGCTAAACGCTTCGCGCTGCAACGCACGATGATCGTCGCTTGTCGAATCGCGACCTTCAGCCGCAGGCCCCCTTCGAATTCGCGATAGGTCGGACGCGATGAATGATCGCGCCGAATTGGCGCAAAAAAACCGGCTGCGCCGCAGCCGGTTTTTGTTGAATTGGTGCGGGGCAATAAGCGCCGCCAACCCCCTCAGCAGGTGGCTTTGCCGCAACGGGCTATGCCGACTTTTTCCTTGAGGCTGTCGAGGCCGACCGCGCCGACCACGACCTGCTTGCCGATCACGTAGCTCGGCGTGCCGTTCATGCCCATCGCTTCGGCGAGCTTGAAGTTTTCCTCGATCGTGGCTTTCACTTCCGGGCTCGTCAGATCCTTTTCGATCTTGCCGGTGTCGAGGCCGGCATCCTTGGCCGCAGCCATCGCGCGCGCCTTGTCTGCAGGCCCCCGGCCGCCGAGCAATTTTTGGTGGAAATCGAGATATTTCTTGCCGCCCGGATCCTGCATGCGGACGGCGACCGCGACCTTGGCGGCTTCGACCGAACCTTCGCTCAGCACCGGAAATTCCTTCAGCACGACCTTGAGCTTGGGGTCGTTCTTCATGAGATCGAGCATGTCGGCCCTCGCGCGTTTGCAGTAGCCGCAATTGTAGTCGAAGAATTCGACGAAGGTGACATCGCCGTCCTTGTTGCCGAGCACGACGCCGCGCGGCGAATTGAAGATGGTGTCGGCGTTGCTGGCGACGCCGGCTTCATGCTTTTCGGCTTCGGCGGCGGCCTGGCGCTTGCTCAATTCAGTCATCGCCTCTTCGAGCACCTCGGGATGCGCCAGCAGATAATTCCTGACGATGGACTCGATATCCCCGCGCTGGCCGTCGGTGAAACTCTGCGCCGATGCGCGAGGCGGCGTCCCGCAGAGTGCGAGCATCAACAGCGCGGGAACGAGCAGGCGGAACAAAGGCATGGTAAATCCTCTTGGTGAAAGCCGGTTTTCAAAAACCTTGTACGCCGGCCTTATGTATTTCTAGTTGCTGTTTTGGCCGGGCATTGGCTTTGCAGCGACGATGTCATCGGCCTTGACCCATCCGGGCGTGCCGACCGCGAAACGGGTCTTGGCGCGCGAGGCAAGCTCGCGTGCGGTCTTGTTGTCGCCGCGAAGGAAGGCGGCCTGTGCCGAAGCCAGATCGGCCTCGGCGTAATCTCCCTTTCGGCCATAGGCCATCGCGAGCTGGGTATAGCCGAGCGGCGCCTCGGTCTCTCGTGCCACTGCCGCCCGCAGAATCGCAATTGCTTCCTCGGTAAGCGCCTTATTATTAGAGGCAACGAGCGCCTGCCCAAGTAACATCTCGATGAGCGGTGCGCTATTGGAGAGCTGCACTGCCCTCCGCAAGGGCGCGATCGCCTCCGCCGGTTTGCCGCCTTCCAGCAGCGCCTGACCGCGCAATTCATAGAAATAGGGGTTGTTGGGCTGCACCTGGATCAGGGCGTCGATCTGGGCGATCGCCGAGCGCAGATCGCCGTGCAGGTAGGTGGTGATCGCGTGCGCATAGCGCGAAGGCAGGGTCTCGTTCGACAACGGATAGCGCCGGTAGACGGTGTCCTGCCGCTCCATGAAGGCCGAAATCTTGGCGCGCATCATGTCGTGGCGCAATTGCAGGGCTGGATCGTCCTTCTTGTCCCAATAGGGGCTGGAACGCGCGATCTCCTCGAGCGCGGCAACGCGCTCGGCGGGCATCGGATGCGACTGAAGGTAGGGGTCGGCGCCGCGCGCAGCAAACAGGCTTTCATTGGTAAAGCGCTTGAAGGTCTCGTACATGCCCCTCGCGGATTGGCCGGTCGCGTTCAAAAACTTGACCCCCGCACGGTCGGCATTCTCTTCCTGTTGGCGGACATAGGAAATCAGGGTGCGGCGGATCATTTCCTGGGGGCCTGCGACTGCGGCTGCTCCGGCATTGGCCAGACCGTTATTGCCGTTGCCTCGTACGCCCGCCACCAGCGCGCCGGCGCCGAGCAGCATGGCGATGATCATCTGGGTCTGGGCCTGCGCAATTTGTTCGCGCATCTTGGCGAGATGGCCGCCGGCCAGATGCCCGGTTTCATGCGCCAGCACCCCGATGATCTGGTTCGGGGTCTCCGACTGCATGATGGCGCCGTAGTTCACGAAAATGCGGCGGCCGTCGGCAACAAAGGCGTTAAACGTGTTGTCGTTGATGATGACAATCTGGATGTTCTGCTTTTCGAGGCCCGCCGCGCGCAGGACCGGCCTGGTGTATTCGCGCAGCAACTGCTCGGCCTCGGTATCGCGGATGACAGGCGGGCCCTTTTCCTGCTGCGCCAGGGCCGGCGACATCGGCGCGATGGCAAGCGCGGCCGCGGCGGTGACCGCGGTCAGTTTCGAGGTTTTTTTGCGCAACGCTATTCGGGACAACATGACGATCTATAAATGATTGGCGGCGGGCCGGATACGGGATATGCCCTACCAAACCGCGGAATGCGGCTAGTCTGGGGCAGGGCTCAAATAGCAGATATCGATGCTTGATGCGACACTGAGAGACCGTGCGAGGGGCCTGCTGACGGCGTCGGGACGAAGCGACGTTCCGCCGTTCATGGTGATGGACGTGATGGCCGCGGCGGCGCGCATCGAAGCGGCCGGCGGCCATGTCGTTCACATGGAAGTCGGACAACCCTGGGCCGCCGCGCCGAAGGCGGCGATCTCGGCCGCCCACGCAGCCCTCGACGGCGGACGGATCGATTATACCTCCGCGCTTGGCATTCCCTCGCTGCGCGAGCGCATCGCCAGGCACTACCATGAGACCTATGGCTGTACCGTGGATGCCGGGCGGATCGTGGTCACCACGGGCTCATCGGGCGCGTTCATCCTGGGGTTTCTCGCCATGTTCGAGCCGGGCGACCGGGTAGCGGTCACCGTGCCCGGCTATCCGCCCTACCGCCACATTCTCACCGCGCTCGGCTGCGAGCCGGTCTTGATCGAGACGACAAGCGAAACCCGCCACGCGCTGACCGGGGAAGCCTTGCTCGCCGCCCACCGCGAGAGGCCGCTGAACGGCGTGCTGGTCGGAAGTCCCGCCAATCCCACAGGCACGATGATGTCCCGGGAGGCGCTCACCAGCCTGATCACGGCGGCGGAAAGCGCCGGCATCCGTTTCATTTCCGACGAAATCTATCATGGCCTCGACTACGCCTTTCCCGCGGTGACGGCGGCGGAGCTTTCCCCGCACGCGCTCATCATCAATTCGTTCTCGAAATATTTCTGCATGACCGGCTGGCGGGTCGGCTGGATGGTGGCGCCGCAATCGCTGGTACGGCCGATCGAGCGGCTGCAGCAGAATCTCGCTATCTCGGTGCCGACCTTGTCACAGATTGCCGCCGAGGCCGCGTTCGAAGGCCGCCAGCAGATGGAGGAGGTAAAACGCGGTTACCAGGAGAACCGCCGCATCCTGATCGAGGGCCTGCCGCGAGCCGGTCTCGACAAATTCCTCCCCGCCGACGGCGCATTTTATCTTTACGCCGACGTCTCGGCATTTACCTCTGACAGTTTCGATTTCGCCAAAAGGATGCTGGAGCAGGCGCATGTCGCGGCGACCCCCGGCATCGATTTCGATCCGGTCCACGGCCGCCATTTCATCCGGTTTTCCTACGCGCGTTCGGCCGACGACATGCGCGAGGCCGTCGCGCGCATCGCGCGATGGCTCGGATAGGGTACGCCTCCGTGATCAGGAACGCCCTCGGGGCCGCAACCGTACCTGCGATCAGGCGTACGCTCGATCGCCGCGGGTAAAATCACAGCTATCAGGAAGCAACGCCATTGACTTGGCCAAGCCAATTGATTTTGGCTGTATCCGGGCAAGGCGACCGTTCGCGCAGGAGCGACCGACAGATCGCGTATTTGAGGGAGCAAACGTCATGGCGCCAACGACCGTAACCCCAGTTCAGGCTCGCGCGGCGAAACCCTGGTACAAGATACTTTATGTTCAGGTGCTGATCGCTATCCTGCTCGGCGTCGTCATCGGCTGGCTATGGCCTAACCTCGCCACCAACGACTGGATCAAGGCGCTTGGCGACGGCTTCATCAAGCTGATCAAGATGCTGATCGCGCCGATCATCTTTTGCACGGTGGTGTCGGGCATTGCGCATATCCAGGACGCGAGGAAGGTCGGCCGCGTCGGCGTCAAGGCGCTGGTCTATTTCGAAGTGGTTTCCTCGTTCGCGCTGATCCTCGGCCTGATCATGGGCAATCTGATCCAGGTCGGTCACGGCTTGGCGGCAAAGCCCGATGCGGCGGCGGTTGCAACCTACGTCAAACAGGCGGAAACGCAAAAGTCGGTCGATTTCGTCCTCAACATCATTCCGGACAGCGTGGTCGGCGCGCTGGCGCGGGGCGACATCCTGCAGGTGCTGCTGTTTGCCATCCTGTTCGGCTTTTCGCTGATGGCGCTCGGCGAGCGCGGCCACCGGCTGAGCGAGATCATCGACGACACCGCGCACGCCGTGTTCGGCGTGATCGCCATTGTCATGAAGGCGGCGCCGATCGGCGCCTTCGGCGCGATGGCCTACACCATCGGGAAATTCGGGCCCGCCGCGCTCGGCAGTCTGATCGGCCTGATCGCGGTGTTCTACATGACCGCGGCGCTGTTCGTGTTCGTGGTGCTCGGACTGATCGCGCGCTTTGTCGGTTTCAGCATTTTCAAGTTCATCGCCTATATCAAGGACGAATTGCTGATCGTGCTCGGTACCAGTTCATCCGAAAGCGCGCTGCCGCAATTGATGGAGAAGCTGGAGCGGCTCGGTTGTTCGAAACCGGTAGTGGGGCTCGTGGTGCCCACCGGCTACTCGTTCAATCTCGACGGCACCAACATCTATATGACGCTGGCGACGCTGTTCATCGCGCAGGCGCTCGGCGTTGATCTCACCTTCAGCCAGCAATTGACTATTCTGGTGGTCGCCATGCTGACGTCGAAGGGCGCCAGCGGCGTCACCGGAGCCGGCTTCATCACGCTGGCGGCGACGTTGTCGGTCGTCAATCCGGCGCTAGTGCCGGGCATGGCGATCGTGTTCTCGGTCGACAAGTTCATGAGCGAGGTCCGTGCGCTCACCAACATCACCGGCAATGGCATCGCCACCGTGTTCGTGTCGTGGTGGGAGGGCGAACTCGATCACGAGAAGCTGCACGCCCGTCTCAACCAGGAGATCGATCCCTCCGACGTGCAGACGGCGGTCACGACGGGGTAGGCTGGATCGCGGGCCATTGCTACGACTTGGGCCGTCCTCAACCTGGCGCGGCTTGCGATCGAGAATGCGTTGCACTCTCACGGGCTGCATCGCGCGCCGCGGGAGTTCCGTTTTCACTCTGGGCTGCGTCATCGCCAAAGAGTTTCCGCAAAACCGGTATCGGCAATCGCTCGGCTGGCTCGACGCGCTGGGTGTTCCTTTGGAACCGCCCACGGGAACACCGGACCTTCAGCACGAACAGTTCCATTCCGCTGAGCATGCAACTCGCATCCAGCGTCGCGCCAACTTGAAAAACGGGGAACGAAATCGAGCGGCAAGGTTTGAGCCAGCGGGCAGCATTTTGAACGAACGAGGAGGAACTTCATGAGGAAACTCGCAATCGCGCTATTGGCGGGTACGGGCGCGCTGTTTGTCGGCAGCGCGAACGCCACCGACATCTATAGCAGCAGCGGATACGCCAATTCAGATCTCGTGCAGCCGGTTCGCATGATCTGTAACGAGGATGGGCGATGCTATCGCAGCCGTGGCGAAAGCCGCGTCATCATCCGGGATTCCTACAACTACGCGCCGCGCGAGCGATATATCGAGCGCCGCGGCTATCGTGATTGGGATGACGGCCCGCGTGCGGGCGTTGGCTTCCGGGCGCCCGGCGTGAGCGTTGGTGTCGGCGTCGGCGACGATCGCTGGTAAGATCGACGTGCGCAGAAGATGACTGAGGCCGCCACCCGGGCGGCCTCAGTTTTGACCAACAAAAACCGCCCGGTGTTGCCGGGCGGTTTTTTCGTTTTCACGAAACCGGTTTTCTTATTCGCCGTTGCCGAAGCGCCGTGACCACCATCCGGCGCGGCGGGGCTGGGTGTCGGTTGTCGTCTCGGCATCAGGCTGCCGGGCCGGGGCGGGGGCCGCCGCTGGCTCAGGTTGGCTGTGACTGACTGTTGCGGCCGCTGCGGGCTGGGCTTCGACCAGAAAACTCACCTTCTCGCGCACGGTCGAACGCCGTCGCGCGGCTCTTTCGGCCTCTTGTGCGGTCTCCGCTTCAGTGGGCGCACGCGCTGCTTCCTGTTGACCGCGATCCGCAGGCGGTTGCTCGGGCGCCGGTGCGATGGATTCGGGTTGAATCGCCGGCGCAGACGGCACGGAGGAATTGCCGTCGAAATCGGCAACCGCATTGGTTGCTTCCGGCGCTGATGTCGGCCCGAGTTCGTCCGCGATCGATCCGGCGAGACCATCCTCCGGCCCGCCGCGCCGGCGGCGTCCGCCGCGGCGTCCGCGACGGCGGGGCCGCCGCTCGCCGCCTGGCGCTTGATCGGCGCGAACCATGCCGGGGTGTTCGTCCGCCTCGTCTTCGTCGGATTCGCTGTCTTCGGCAACGACGCTGGGAATGGCGACCGTATCGAACGCAACGCGCGCTGGCTCACTGTCATCGCGCGCAGGGCCGCCTTCGCGCGCCTCACCGGGCCGGCCGCGCCGCCGCCGCCGCCGCTTGCGCCTGGAACCTTCGGCTCCCGCTTCGCCGCTACCTTCTTCGCCGGCCGCGGTCTCCTCGATCAACCCTTCGGTCTCCTCGGTCTCCCCTTCCGACTCGCCTTCGACGTCGAACGACTCTTCCTCGTCGTAGGCTTCCTCGGTCTGCGGCGGGTAGGCCGCAACCTGCGCCGCCAGGAGCGCTTTCGCGGCCTCCAGCGAATGCACCTGTTCGCCGCGATCGATGATGAAGGACTGCTGGCCGCTCACGGTCGGGTCGGCGATCACCGCCAACGTCACCTTGAAGCTGTTTTCGAGGTCGCGCAGATGGCCGCGCTTGTGATTGAGGACGTACAGCGCGACGTCGGTTCGGGTGCGCACCACCAGATTGTGGGTCGCGCCCTTCATCAGGATTTCCTCGAGGCCACGCAGCAACTGCAAGGCCACCGAAGATACCGAACGGACATGGCCGCTGCCGCCGCATTGCGGGCAGGGCTCCGTCGAACT
>JAQGKJ010000625.1 GCA_028290165.1 Bradyrhizobium sp.
TGTTCGACGAGAGTTTTGCGTTCCAGGACAGCCGCGCGCGGTGGCTCTACACCGGCATCACGCGCGCCGCGAAGCGGCTGAGCGTGGTGGTGTAAGGCACCTCAACCAGTCGCGGGGACGACGCGTATCAATGATATGCGTTTGTGTCACTTCCCGGCCACAAAATAAAAATCTTCCCGCCCGGGCGGCGAGCCGTAGATGAACGGCTGCTGCTCATGTTTGGTCGAAGTCCAGACATCGTCGCGGACGATGTCGAACATTTTTCGCACCTCCACATGCGGCTCCTTGACGTCGCGTGCGACCGCGACCGCGACCGCGAAGGGGCTGTCGATGCCGTCGCCGTCCAGCGCGGTCTCGCCGTGCTTGGCGGCGTACACCACCATGAAACCGGCGCTGGGTTCGATGTTCGAAAACCCCTTGTCGACGAGTTTCAAGGCAATGGTCCGCTGCATGCTAGGGGCGAACGGATTGTCGCGGCAGGCATCGAGCATCACGAGGTGCAGCTTGCGCGCGGCACCGACCGCGGCGATCACCTGCTCCAGCGCTACCGCCTCGGTCTCGGCATCCTTGTCCCCGGCGAGTTTGGCGTCGACCGGCACCAGATAGTTGACGCCGCCGATCTCAAGGCCGTGCCCTGCGTAATATACGACCGCCCAGTCCGCCTTTTCCGCTTCGTGCGCGAAAGCATGCAGGACGTCGAAAAATTTGTCGCGGGTCAGATCGTTGGCAAGCGTCACCGTCTGGAATCCGACCTGGCGCAATGCGTCGGCGACCAGCCTGGCATCGCGCGGCGGATTGTCGAGTTGATGCACGTTCTGATAGGCGCCGTTGCCGATGATCAGCGCGACGCGCTTCGTCGTCGCGGCCCCGCGGGAGCTTGCGGCGTCAGCGCGGCCAGCCGCTCGCGCGCTTTTTGACGCGCGGTTGCAACGTCGAAGTTCTCATATGGTGTCAGGGCAAAACTGGCGGACCGATAGTCGGCGCGCGCCTGTTCCAGATTGCGCTTCCTCTCGAACAATTGACCTCGACCCAAATGGCCCCGTAAATGATTGGGGTTGAGGCCGAGCACGAAATTGTAGTCCTTGAGCGCGGCATCCAGATCTCCCTTGGCCAGATACGCGTCGCCGCGGCTCGTCAGGTTGAACTGGTTTTTCGGGAGTTTTTCAATCACGCTGTCGGCTTCCGCGATGGCCTGATCGAACTGGCCCATGGCGATATAGGCGAGACAGCGATAGCTGCGGTGCCCGAGGCCCGCCGGATCGATCCGGTCGGCTTCGGCAAAATCGGCGAGCGCGCCTTCATAATCCTTATTGGCTGTCAGCAGATGCCCGCGGTTGACGCGCGCGACGTAAAGATTCGGATTGCCATTCACCGCTGCGTTAAAATCGTCGAGCGCGTTTTGCAGCGCGCCTTGGCGCATATAGAGCGTGCCGCGATTGTTGAGCGCCAGCGGGGAGTTGGGACGCATCTGCAGCACAAGATTGTAGTCCGCCATCGCGTGCTCGTCGTCGCCCTTGCCTTCGTAGGCGAGGCCACGGCCGTTGATATAGTTGGGGTTGTCCGGTTCGGCGGCATGGGCCGCCTCGAACGCGGCGATCGCCTTGTCATAGTTGCGTTTGAGCTGAAGCGCCTGTCCCCTGACACCATAGGCGATGGCCAGGTCCTTGCCTGACGCCTGTCCTGCCGCGATCACCTTTTCGCAGGCGTCGAGACGCGCCTTGGCCTCGGTCTGCCGGTCGCGGCAGGCGTCGATGTCATCCGCCAGTGCGGGGTTTGCGATCGCGACCAGGAGGGCCGATCCGAAGAGGGCGCGCAACATTTGCGAAAGACGCTCCTGCGATTGAATGTTTTGTCGCGCGATGGCTGCGGCGGTTCATCTAAGGCCGGTTTCGGCCGTTCCGCCAATCTTTTCATGGAGCCGCCCGACAGGGGCGATTTCGCGGTAGCCATAACGGGCTGAAAACTCGTGGCTTTTATTCACGAACTCGTGTGCATGCGATGGTAACAATCGCAACCCCGGGGCGTATCTTCGGACATCGGGCCTTTCGCTGCCGAACGCCCAACGCCGCTCTAGACTGCGCCTCAATCCGCCGGGCCCCCACGAGGAAACCCCAAGAGGAACCGATGTCCCGTAGCCAATTCAGCCGTCTTTCGCTTTGCGCTGCCGCACTCGGCGCGCTGGCGATCACCGCCTTCGCCATCGCCCCCGTGCGTGCCGCGGAGGACGCCGTGGTCATCCCCGCTCCCGCCCAGGACGTTCAGGCCTCGGACGGCATCCAGACCGCGGTCGTCGCGGGCGGCTGCTTCTGGGGCGTACAGGGCGTGTTCCAGCATACCGCCGGCGTGGTCAATGCCGTGTCGGGTTATGCCGGCGGCAGCAAGATGACCGCCGACTACACGATGGTCTCTACCGGCACCACGGGACACGCCGAGTCCGTGCAGATCAAGTACGACCCGAAGCAGATCAGCTACGGCAAGATCCTGCAGATCTTCTTCTCGGTCGCCCACGACCCGACGCAGCTGAACCGCCAGGGTCCGGACTCCGGCACGCAATATCGCTCGGCGATCTTCACCACCAGCGACGAGCA
>JAQGKJ010000627.1 GCA_028290165.1 Bradyrhizobium sp.
CTCGTTTTTGGTTCGGTGGACTCATTCTACGAACGTATTCGATATCCAAACCCTACCCGCAGTACTTCCGGGGACATGCCGGGGAACCCGGCTGCCTCCCAGATCGGCACCCCGCGCTGCAGCAGCCTGGACTCCCGACCGGGCTTAGCCGCTCTATTGTTCTCCGAAACACCCTTTTCTCTCCGAGCCTCTCCGCCCATTCGATACGCTTCTCGAAATTCGATCGTGCTCGCCTGACGTTTGATCAGCGCTAGTCTGAGTGCTCGGGTGTGAAGGTCGGAATTCTGAATGCTCACAAACTAAACTCGCCGGCAAGCTTCGCACTTGCCGGCGAGTCGCGGAGTTGTTCGCAGATCCGTGACTTCATTGCCGGATCAGCCGAACCACATCCTGCCTCAGGAGATAGAGCGACACGGCGAGCAAAACGACGTCCTTCATCAGGAAGGGAACGTTCCCCGTCATCGCAGGGAAGCCTCCTGCGGCGACGTCCCAGCCCTCCGGCATGAACGGAATGATCGTGATGAAGGTGCCGGTCGAGCCGAGGGCGCCTAGGATGCCGAGCCGCTTGTCCCAGAAGCCCGCGAGCAGCAGGCTGCCGAAAGTCCACTCCGAGACGCCCAGGAAATAGCTGGCGCCGGCATGGCCGAACACGGGATAGAGCCACCAGATCAGTGGTCCGTTGCTGATGAACGGGACCAGTCGTTCGAACTCATACGGAAACCACTTCTGATAACCGAAGAACAAGAACATGATCACCATCGAGGCCCGAACGACGTGGTAGTCCAGATCTTCAGCAAGCAGTCCGGACCTGTGCAGCGCGCGGACAGGCGAGTTTTGCGTGGTGTTGGTAATCGTGGTCATGGTTGTGATCCTTTCGTTCAAAGGTGTGATCGTGCGCAGTCGCTTCACGCGACCGCGGGGAAGTCGATCTCGGTGTCGTTGATGCGGTTGAACACGTTGGTGAAGACGGTCGTCGCGAAAGCCAGGCTGATCTCCACCAGCTGAGCGTCGCTATAGCCGGCCGCCTTGATCGCGGCGAAGTCGTCGTCGCTGACGGTGCCGCTGGACTGCGCGAGCTTGCGGACGAAGCCGACCAACGCATCGCGCTTGGAGTCACCGGTGGGCTGGCCATCGCGGATCTGCTTCAGCACCTCGGGCTTGAGCCCTGCGAGCCCGGCGAGATGATTGTGGGCGGCGACGCAGTAGTCGCAGCCGCCGGCGGCGCTGATGACGAGCTTGATGACCTCCTGATCGCGCTTGGTTAGCGTGCCCGCCGCGAGCACCGCATCGGCGGCCAGGACCGACTGGAGGGCGGCGGGGTCGTGCGCGGCGATGGCCGCGAAGGTGTTCGGGACGCTGCCGATGGCCTTCTTGATTTGGGCATAGATCTGACCCGACGGGCCGGTGTCGGATTCGAGGTTGGGGACTGAAAGACGGGACATGGTGGCACTCCTTGTTGTGGCTTGGTGAGTAACTGCGAAGCGACAGTATGAGCTCGCTTTGAGGCTTTGAATGTCGCAATAACTTAAAAACATGCTATATCGTCTCACTAAGATAAGTTTTCCGGAGGTCGCGATGGATTGGCTCAGTCGACTGTTCGAGATGATGCCGGTACGCGGTCGCCTCGACCTGCGCTGCTCTTACGGCGCGCCATGGCGTATCGATCAGGGGCCCGGCGAGGCGAACGAAATCCCGTACCACGCAGTGCTCGCCGGCTCTGCGACGCTAGAGAACCCGGCTGGAGGAAGGCCACTGCAGCTGAAGGCCGGCGACATCCTTCTGCTTCCAGGCAACCCGCGGCACGTCATGCACGACGGCAGCGGGGTAGCGCCCCTGCCGGCCCGCAACCGCGCGTCCCTGAACTTCACGATCAGCGAAAACCTGGGTTCAGACGAACGGCTAGATCTGCTGTGCGGACACTTCGCGGTCGCTCCTCCCCACGATCGCCTGCTGCGCAGCTATCTGCCGCCGCGTCTGGTCGTGCATGCCGGCGCTCACAGCGGACAGGAGGAGACTGCCGCGCAACTCGCAGGCCTCGTCTCCCTGATGCGAAGCGAGTCGGCAGACGATCATCTGGGCGGCCGTGCAATGCTGAATGCTCTCTCGACAGCGATGTTCGCGCTAGTCCTGCGCCTCGCCAGCGAAACCCAGGACGCGCCGCGCGGTCTCCTCGCCTTGGCCGGCCACCCGCGCCTGGCGCCGGCAGTGGCCGCAATGTTCAATGAGCCTGCGCGCGCATGGTCGCTGCCGGATCTTGCACGTCTGTGCAACATGTCCCGAGCCACGCTCGCCCGCCAGTTCCAGGAGAAGCTCGGGCGATCAGCTTCTGATCTCCTGACCGACATCCGGATGACGCTTGCAGCGAACGAACTGACGAAATCGACCCTTTCCACAGGTGCTGTGGCGGAGGCGGTGGGCTATCAATCCGAAGCGGCGTTCCAGCGCGCTTTCAAAGGCCACATGGGGGTCACTCCGGCCCAATGGCGCAGGATGCAGGAGCCGTCGGGCCGGGACGCCTTCGCAAGTCGCACCGCCGCTCCGAGAATGCCGTCGAACGCTGCAAACGTAAAAAGGGTCGGAATAACCTAAGGGTGGCCTGGTGCCGGTCGCGCTCGGTTCGGATACCAAGGGATCGATTCGGGTGCCGTCATCGCTATGCGGCCTGTTCGGACTGAAGCCAACGTTCGGACGGAACCCCGAACTCTATCAACAGACGAGGCCCCGCACCGCTGGTGCGAGGCCTTGCTTAACATGCGCTTTTTGGAGCGCTCGAACCGAAATGCGTCTTTGTGAATAACGTTCGACTACGCCTGGCGCTTTCCAGCTTGAGGCAACTTATTTCTGCGTTTCTGACTTCGCATATTCCGCCGATTGGGTTTTCACGACGCCCCAGACGTCGTCCTTGAACGCCGCAATCCAATCGGTCTGTGGCACCCACTTGCTGCCGTCCCACATCTCGATACGGGTTTTGCCACCGCCGCCATGATCCTGTGGGGTCACCGTGACGGGAGCCATCAGGCCATTCACACCATAGTCCTTCATGCTCTCAAGGCCATTCTTGATTTTCTCCGGCGTCAACGGCCAGCCATCTTTCTTGATCGCAAGGCGGGCACCTTCGACGGCGATCGACCAGATCGCAAGACCGGTGTTGTAATAGACGTCTTCGAGATTCTTGCGGTCACCGTTTCCTTTGCCCTTGTCGTAAAGTTCCTTGATGATTTCCTGGATCAAAGGCTGGTTCGATCCGCCGGCGACGTTGGTGCCGCGCTTGATCCCCTTAGCTGCATCCGCTCCGATGTTGTTGATGTCGACTTCGTTCATCCAGTTGACAGCGATAAACTTAGCGATCGGAATCCAATTGCGCTTCATATCGCGCGACTCGATCACGTGCATGTTCGACAGGCTCCAGCTGACGATCCAGTCCGGGCTGAAGCGGCGGATCTGGGTCCATGCCGAGGCCTGATCGTTGCCGGGCAGGGGATAGGGGAAGAGCTGCAGGTCGAAGCCTTCCTTCGCGGCTAGCGTCTTCAAAATCCCGATCGGCTCTTGCCCGAATGGGTAATCGACATAAAGGAA
Organism: Bradyrhizobium sp.; assembly: GCA_028290165.1. The sequence goes on from JAQGKJ010000627.1 coordinate 3,577, forward strand.
TGCAACCTTGACGCCCTTCAGGTTTCCACCGGATTTCTGCTTTATATATTCGATATCGTTCGAGGCCTGACCCCAATAGGTCGGACCGATCGGGAATACCCATTTGAATACGTCGCCATCGACGGCATCACCACGGCCGGCCAGGGATTGGATCAGGACGTTGCCGTCCTTCATGACGCGCGGAAGAACGGCGCGGGATACCGGTGTCGACAGCATGTCAAACACCATGACGCCCTCACGCTTCAGCCGCTCATAGCATTCGATGCCGCGCTGCGGCTCGTTGCCATGGTCCTGCACGATCATTTCGACCGGATGACCTTCGATACCGCCCTTCAGGTTGAGGAGGTCCGCGTAGTCGCGAGCGGCCTGAGCGACCTGGGGGGTGACGAAAGTGTAGGCCTTGCTCAGGTCGTAGCACAGCGCAAAGCGCATTGGATCGGCCGCGGCGGCCGGCATGATATTGAGTGCGGTCCATGCAAGACCGGCCATCATCGATAACAGCTTCATTTTAAGATCCTCCCTTGTTTTAACTGAACTTGTCGCTTTGTCTTGTCGACTTCCTTTCGGATGATGGTTATCTGACCATGCTATGTCAGCCATCGCTTTCTTCGTCTGTAGTGCTTGACGTCGTGCAGGTTCTGGCCCTTCGCGCCTCCCAGGTAGAACTCCTGGATGTCCGGATTTCTCTTCAATGCTTCCGCGGTATCATGCATGACAACCCGTCCGCTCTCGATCAGATAGCCGTGCGAGACGATCTCAAGCGCCGCGACCGCGTTTTGCTCGACCAGCAGGATCGATAATCCTTCGTCCTTGTTGATCTGGCGGATGATCTGAAAGATTTCCGCAACCAGGAACGGTGCGAGTCCAAGACTTGGCTCGTCAAGCATCAGCAGTTTTGGCTGGGTCATCAGGGCTCGCCCGATCGCCAGCATCTGTTGTTCACCGCCGGATAGATAACCCGATGCGACGGTGCGGCGTTCATGGAGGCGGGGAAAATAACTGTATACCCGCTCCCTGTTGCGGTTCAGGTCGTGGCGGCTGCGCACAGCCGATGCCGCGACAAGGTTCTCGTCGGGCGTCAGATGTTCGAATACGCGTCGCCCCTCGAGCACATGGGCAATTCCCAGCTTGACCCTTTCCTGCGGCATGAGCGTGCCTATGTTGCGGCCGAGAAAATACAACTCACCCCGCCTGACTTCGCCTCTTTCAGCGGCGAGCAGGCCGCTGATCGATTTCAGCGTTGTGCTCTTGCCGGCACCGTTTGCGCCCAGCAACGCCACCATCCCTCCCTCGGGGACGTCGATCGATACGCCCTTGATGGCAAGAGAAATATGGTCGTAGACGACTTCGATATTATTCAGCGATAACGCTTTTGCCGTATTCTGCGCGCTCATGGCCGATGCTCTCGCTATTTCTTTACGTAGCCGAAGGGCCAGACCAGGAGATAGTCGCGCACGTTGTTGTATATCTTTCCCAGCCCCAACGGTTCGATCAGAAGAAAGCCGATGATGAGTGCGCCATAGAGCGCCTGCGGAAGATGGGCCAGCGTCTCGATACCGAGCGCGAACCCGAACCGGGTCGCCGTCCACGAGATAAAGCTGTTCATGACGCCGGGCATCAGCAAAATGAATGCGGCGCCGAAATAGCTGCCGATAATGCTTCCCAGCCCGCCCACAATGACCATCGCCAGCGCCTGGATCGACACGTCGACGGAAAATTGTTCGGGCGTCACCGCGTGATAGAAGGTGCCGATCAGAATTGCGCCGGTCACGCCGCCGATGAAAGACGACGTAGCGAAGGCCAGCAGCTTGAAATAGAAGCTGTTCACACCGATGACAGCGGCGGCATAGTCCTTTTCCCGAACCGCGACGAGGGCGCGGCCGAGTGCCGTTCGCCGGAGATTGAGCATGAAGGACGTAACCATGATGCACCAGATGAGTGCAACGTAGTATAATCCGGCGTCGGACGTGATCGGCCAGCCCAGCAACCGAATATCCGGTGCCTGCAAGGTGGCCTGAGTGCCGCCGCTGATTGCAGGCACGTGCGAGATCGTCCAGTCCATGACGAACTGCAAGGCGAGGGTGCTCAGGGCGAGGTACAAACCCTTGACGCGAAGCGCGGCGAAGGCGAAGCCAATTCCAATGATCGCGGCGGTCAGTCCGGCAAGAATGACGGCAATTTCCCAGGGAATCCCGAACCTGGTGGCATGGACCGCCGCATAGGCGCCGATTCCCATCACGGCTGCATAGCCAAGGTGAAATTGTCCTGCCCATCCGAGAATTAGATTGAGGCCAAGCGCACCGGCGGTCCAAACCAGCCAGGGCAGCAGATAGCTGCTGAGATAGAGTGAATTCATATAAAGCGGCGCGGCCAGACCGAGCAGCAATAGAATGCCGATCATATTCCGGTCAGCGGCGATTGGAAACAGCGCCCGGTCGGAGACATAATCGGTATGAAGGATCCCGGCCTGCCGGAACAGCATGCTCTCAGATCCTCTCGATGTCGTGGCGGCCATAAAGGCCATGCGGCCGGATCATGATGGTCAGGATCAGCATCGCGGCGTCGACGAGATCGCGGCTCGCACCACCGAGCAGCGGATCTAGAAAACTGGATGCCACGCCCTCCACGACGCCAAGCAGCACGGCGGCGAGCAAGGCGCCTCCGATACTGTCCAGCCCGCCGAGAACGGCGACGGTTACGCCCTTGAGCAACAGTTGCGCAAGCGACTGATCCACGCCCTGTACCGATCCCCAAAGCACGCCGGCGACCGTCGCGACCACCGCCGACATTGCCCACGACATCGCCACGCCCCGCTCGACCGAGATGCCGACCGACCAGGCCGCGGTATAGTCATCGGAAATTGCGCGCAGGACGACACCCATTCGCGTTCGAAAGAACAGCACGAACAGGCCAAACATCGCAAGCGCGACCGCGGCGCCGAACGCATAGGCGCGATTGATCAGCATGGGTCCCACAAATAACGGAGCATCGCCGATGCCGAGCGGCATCGGCCGTCCGGTGCCGCCCCAGATTGTCATCGAACCGGCGCGCAGGAAGATTTCCAGACCGAGAGTCATCATGAGGATCATTACAATAGGCCGGCCGGCCAGCCTGCGCAGCGCGATGCGCTCGATGGCCATGCCGACGCCGAACATCGTCACGATGCCCAGCACGATCGCAAGCCATATCGGCGCGCCGGCATTGTTGGCGAATGCGAGCACAACGTAGGCGCCCAGCATCGTCATCGAGCCCTGCGCCAGGTTGGGCACTGAGGACGATTTGTAAATCAGCACAATACCCATCGCGACCAGGGAATACATCAGGCCGACGAGCGCGCCGTTGGTGGCCGATTCGAACAGCAGGGCCCAATCCATGCGTCAGGTCTCCTGTACCGACAGCGTGCGTTCGATGACGCCGACTTCGCCTGACTCGTAGCCGACCTTTGCTTTCATCAGCACCGTGTTTTGATCACCATAGATAGCGTCGATGATTGGTTTATATCGCTCCTCCACGACGTTGCGCCGGATTTTGCGGGTTCTGGTGATCTCGCCGTCGTCGGCATCGAATTCCTTGTGCAGGCAGACGAATTTCCGCAGCTGCAGCGCGTCTGGCAGTGTGTTGTTTATGTGCTTCACTGCTGCGGCAATCAACGCGATAACCTGCGGCTTCTGCGACAGGTCGGCATAGGAAATATAGGAAATACCGCGCAGTTCGGCCCAAAGGCCGACAGCCTCCCTGTCGATGCAAATGATCGCTGACAGCGCGTCGCGGCCGCTTCCGAGCACCGCGGCATCCTTGATGTACGGACTGAACTTGAGCCGGTTCTCGATAAAGTTGGGAATATAGCGCTCGCCCTTCGCGGTGTGCACAACGTCCGACAGGCGCCCCAGCACCACGAGGTGGCCGTCAGGCTCGACGTAACCTGCGTCTCCGGTATGCAACCAGCCGTCTTCGAGAGTTTCGCGCGTCGCTTCTTCCTGGTTGAAGTATCCGCTGAACACGCTGCCTGAGCGGATCATAATTTCGCCGGCATCGCTGATCCGGAGATCGACACCCGGCAGGGGACGGCCAACGGTGTGCAGCCTTACCTCTTCGGGGTCCTGGATGGCATTGTAGGCGCAGGTTTCAGTCTGGCCGTAAAGCTGGCGCAGTTTGACGCCGAGCGCGCGGTAAAAGACGAAGGTATCCTCGCCCATAGCTTCACCACCCGTGAAGGCACCGCGCAAACGAGCCAACCCGAACTGGTCCTTGATCGGTCCATAGATCAGCCATTCGCCAAGCGGGTTCAACAACCGTTGCTTGAGGGTTGGCTGATTGCCTTCGAGCTTGCGTTTTTCAGCAGAAATGGCCGACGCCATGAAAAATTCGTAGAGTCGTTTCTTTAGCCACGATGAGTCTTCCATCCGCACCTGGATGGTGGTCAGCAGATTGTCCCAGCTGCGCGGCGCGGCCAGATAGAATGTCGGCGCAATCTCTCGCAGGTTTTGCAGCACGGTTTCCTGTCGCTCGGGAATATTGATCGTAAATTGCAGTGCTATGCCGGCGCCCATCGTGACTGCGAAGTCGCCGACCCAGGCGATCGGCAAATAGGCGAGGATGCTCTCGCCAACCTGGAACGCCCCGCCTCGATAGGCATTGCGAACGCCGGCCAGCAAGTTTCGGTGTGACAGCACCACCCCCTTTGGCTTGCCGGTGCTCCCGGATGAATGCACGAACACGGCTGGGCCATCGGCCTGAGCGCGGGCGATCAACTCGTTCCGCAAGGCGGGGATCCGGGCGAATAGCTGTGCGCCCTTTTCCACAAGCGCATCCCATGAGATCAAGCCCGAATTGGCGTAGCCGGCCAGGCCACGCGGATCGTCGTAGACGATGTGTTCGATCGTCGCGCCCTGTTCGCGCAGATCGAACATTTTATCGACTTGCTCCTGGTCTTCGGCGAGCGCGAAACGCGCGCCCGCCTCATGAACGAAATGACGAATTTCATCGAGCGTCGCGTCCGGGAACGCCGGCATCGCGTACCCACCGAGGGCGCCGGCGGCCAGCATCCCGGCGTAAAGCCGAGGCCGGTTGTCGCCCAGCACCAGCATGACTTCGCCGGGCTTGAAATCCAGTTCTTCGAGACCGGCGGCACAGCAAAGCACGCTCTCAAGTAGCTGCTGCCATGTCGTCTGCTGCCAGATGCCCTTGCTTTTCTCGCGCATCGCAACACGATTGGGAAAAGCTTCTGCATTCTGCGCCAGAACCCGGATCAAAGTGGTATCGGCTTCGAAATTCCATACGGGGGCCGGGTCAGCGCGCGGCATGCGCGCCCCCGATGTAAGCCTCAACCACTCGTGGGTCGGCGACGACGTCTGCCGGCACTCCGCTGCCAATCATGGCGCCATAGTTCAACGCCAGCATGCGATCGCAAATGCCGGTGACCACATCCATATGGTGTTCGATCAGCAGCACGGTGACATTACGTTCGTCGCGAGCGTCGAGGATGAACCGCGCCATGTATTCCTTCTCTTCCTGGTTCATCCCGGCCATCGGCTCGTCGAGTATCAGGAAGCTGGGTTCGGCCGCCAATGCGCGCGCCAGTTCGACCCGTTTTTTCAGGCCGATCGGAATCCCGTCGACCAGTTCGTCACGCACGCCTTCAAGTTGCAGAAAATCGATCACGTCTTCGACCGCGGCCCGGTTCGACGTTTCGTCGCTGCGGGCAAGCCACCAATAGAGCGCCGTACGTGCGACACTCGGCTTCATGTGAATGTGTCGGCCCAGAAGAATGTTGTCGAGTACACTCATACCGTTGAAGAGTGCAAGGTTCTGGAAGGTACGGGCAACTCCCAGGGTCGCGACGTAGTGTGGCGCCAGGCCAGTGATGTCGCGACCGTTCAGCAGGATCCGTCCCCGCTGCGGCGGATAAAATCCGGTGATAACGTTGGTGAGGGTCGTCTTGCCGCATCCGTTGGGGCCGACGAGACCGAATATCTCGCCGCGCTCGATCCGCATATCGATACCGTTCAGCGCGACGATCCCACCGAAGCGCCGCTCGACGGATCGACACTCGAGTACCGGCCCGGCGCTTTCACAACCAACAAGCAATTTGTCCCCCTCCCGCGTCATCGATGTTGGCTCAGCGCAACTCGCAAGCGCGGCCACTTCTTTCTTGCCGATCGACATCTGACGCTAACGAACGTTAGTTTTTCATGCAAGCCGGATGACCTCACGGCCCCTCGTCCATTGGGTCAAGACAGCAA
>JAQGKJ010000642.1 GCA_028290165.1 Bradyrhizobium sp.
TTCGTTTTCGGCGATGTTGTTGGCAGTGACGTTGATCTGGATATTGATCGCGGGCTGCTGCTGTTGCGGCGCCAGCGAGGCCGGCGCGTTCGGATTTTCGAACGACAGGTCCTTGGTGTACTGAGCCAGCACGTTCAACTGGGGAGGAGGAGCCGCTTCGGAAGGCGCGCCGTTGCCGTTGGTCATGGAAGTCTCTCCTGGAGCGGTGGGAGCGTTTTTAGGCGAACGGCGAGAAGGTTTGCGTCTGATTTCGCCCATGGTGCCAAAATGCCTTTGTTGGGGCGAGTGGCTATCATAGCCCCGCCTTGTTCCACAAGGAGGACCGTCGCGCGTGGTTAGCCGGGGCGTGGCGGCGAGCGTTGGCTGCCAGCGTCAATACCGCGCAGGATGTCCAAAAAGCACTCTAAATTGTTGAATGTGCGCGATTTCCGGGCATGTCAGGGGTTTCCCCTCGCAGCCAAAACGCGCTACAATTCGTTGGTGGCAAACCGGCGAGAGCTTTGGCCTGGCCAATTTCCGCCAGCATGGCTTTTCATGCCAAAACGCGCCATTGGTTAGGCCAAGTTTCGTGCCTACATAACGCAGACCCATCCATGATGTAATCTCTGCCGTTCCCCGAGGGGAACGCTCTACCGCCGGACCTATTGCCGGCGCAGACCAGAAAGCAAAAGCGACGTGGATATTTATACCATCATCTTCCTGGCGCTGGCGGTCTTCATCTTCCTGCGTCTGCGTAGTGTCCTCGGGCAGCGCACGGGAGGCGAGCGGCCGCCGTTCGATCGCGCCGCGCGCAACGTGGTGCAGGGAGCCCAGGACAACAACGTGGTTCCGATGCCGGGCGCGGTGATCGATCAGGCGCCGCTGGCGCCGACCGCCGATGTCACCCCGCCGTCCGATCGCTGGAAAGATTTGACCGAGCCCGGCACGCCGCTGGCTCAGGGGTTGGATGCCATTGCGGCGCAGGATTCCTCGTTCGATCCGCGGCATTTCCTCTCGGGCGCGCGCAGCGCCTACGAGATGATCGTGCTGGCGTTCGCCAATGGCGATCGCCGCGCGCTGAAGGACCTGCTGTCGTCCGAGGTCTATGAGAGTTTCGAAGCCGCGATCAGGGATCGCGAGCAGCACGAGCAAAAGACCGAAACTCGCTTCGTTTCGATCGACAAGGCCGAACTGGTCGGCGCGGAAAACCGCGATCGGGCGGCGCAGCTCACGGTTCGTTTCGTGTCGCAGATGATCTCGGTCACCCGCGACAAGACCGGCACGATTGTCGACGGCAATCCGGATAAGGTCACCGATATTACCGATGTTTGGACATTTGCCCGCGACACTACGTCACGCGATCCGAACTGGAAGCTGGTTGGCACGGGAAGCGCTCACTAACGCAGCCGGCGTCGGACGATATGCCGCCGCACTTTGTGCGATCGCCGTCGCGCTGGCGACGGCCCCAACGGCCGCGCATGGTGCGCGCAGCTCCCACGTCGCCCGCACCGCTCGCGTTGCACATCCTGATCTTCCGCGTCCACGCATCCTTCCGTACCCTCGACTGGAGTGGCCGCTTGAGATCAGCGGCAGCCAGTATCTGCCGGTCGCATGGGCCGATATCGCAGGCTGGAGCGACGACGACCACCTGCAGGCCTACAAGGCGTTTCGCGTAAGCTGCAAGCCGATATCGGCGCAGCGAGAACTACCCGGCGATCCCAAGGCCCTGGGCAACTCGTTACGCGATCCCTGCCGCGCCGCCAGAGCCAACGACATCTCCGACAGCGCCAAGGCCAAGGCGTTTTTCGAGGAGCATTTTTTCCCCTTGCGGATCTCGCGGCTCGGCGAAGGTGACGGCTTCGTCACCGGCTATTACGAGCCTGTGCTCGACGGCTCGCGCACCCAGACGGACGTCTACACCGTGCCGGTCTATCGGCGTCCATCCAACCTGTTCGTCCGCGGCTTCAAGCAGGATGCGGCCTTGCCCAACAAGGGCCAGGTGTTCCGCAAGATCGGCCGCCGCAAGCTCGTGCCCTATTACGACCGGGCCGAGATCGAAGACGGCGCGATTGCCGGGAGAGGCCTCGAAATCTGCTGGCTGAAGGGTCAGACCGATCTGCTGTTCGCGCAGATCCAGGGCTCGGCCCGCATTCGCCTCGAGGACGGTTCGACCATGCGCATCAATTACGACGCGCATAATGGTTATCCCTACACGGCAGTCGGCCGCCTCCTGATCGACCGCGGCATCATCCCGAAAGAGCAGATGTCGATGCAGAAGATCAGGGAATGGATGGATCAAAACCCTGACGGCGCCAACGAGTTGCGGCGGCAAAACCGCTCCTATGTGTTCTTCCGCGAGGTGCAGCTCTCCGACAAGGATGAAGCGGTGGGGGCGCAGGGCGTGCCACTGACGCCGGGCCGGTCGATTGCGGTCGACAGGGCGCTGCACGTCTATGGCACGCCGTTCTTTATCGAAGGCCAGCTGCCGATCGAATCGGAACAATCGAAGACACCGTTTCACCGGCTGATGATCGCGCAGGATACGGGATCTGCCATCGTGGGCCCGGCGCGCGCCGACCTCTATTTCGGCGCCGGCGCGGACGCAGGGAAGGTGTCCGGCCGGCTTCGGCACAACATGCGCTTTGTGATCCTGATTCCGAAGAGCCTCGATCCGGTGGTGCGCGGCCGCAAGATGCCGGTGCCGGATGCCAGACCCTCGGAGAAGATCGCAAAGCTGTTTCCGCAAGTCGACCTCCCAAAGGATCAGCCAAAAGACCAGAAGAATGGTGCGGCGCCGGCGGCGACTTCCGCGGCCCCGAGCCCAAAGGATAACGGCAAAACGCCCGAGCCCGCGAAGGGCGCTGCGCCCAAATCGGCGCAGCCTTCCACATCCGTCGCACTGGCCCCGGCAACTCAAACGGTTGCCGCGAAGATACCGCTGCCGGAAGCCCGCCCCAACATCAAACCGAGCCGCGAGGTGCGCCGTCCGCGTTACGCCAAGCGCTACCGGGCCCGATGAAACGTCCGCCGCCGACCTCGATCCCGGAATGGTCGGCTTCCCCACGCCGCAAACGCAGCTTGAGCGAGGAAGAGCGCGCGTTGTGGGAAAGCGTCGCCAAACAGACAAAACCGCTGCAAAAAAAGACGCGCGCCGCCAAGCCGGAGGCGGTTTTGTCAGATGCAGAAACGGTGACGGCTGCGAAGCCGGCCGCATCGTCGAGGCCACATCCAACAGCCAAAATTTTGCAAGCGCCGAAGCCGCAGGTGCCTGCAGCGCCGCCGCTGGCGCCGCTCAGCCGCCGCGAGCGCGCGCAGCTTTCACGCGGGCGGAAGCAGATCGACGCCCGGCTCGACCTGCACGGCATGACGCAGACCAGTGCCCACCGCGCGCTATTCGGCTTCCTGCAGCGCGCGTACGGTGATCGCCTGACGTTTGTCCTGATCATCACCGGAAAGGGCAAAGTGGGAGGCGAGTCCGAACGCGGCGTGCTGCGCCGCCAGGTGCCGCACTGGCTGAGCCTTCCTGAGTTTCGTCCGCTGGTGGTTGGCTATGAGGAAGCCCATATCGGCCACGGCGGCGAGGGCGCGCTTTACGTGCGGATCAGGCGTTCGAGGATCTAACTTTCAGAACGGTCGCACGATGCCGACGCGCGGGATCAGCGTGATGATCCAGCCGAAGGTCGTGGCCTTTCGATCATCCGTCGAAATCAGCGGCACAACCTTCGAGCTGGGCAAGGTCTTGACCGCGTGCAGGATCAAAAACATGCAGACCGCCCAGTTCGAAATCCACCGCGAATAATCGAACACGATCGCAAACATGATCAGATAGCCCACGCTCACCATGATGATCGCGGCCATGACGATGCGGCGGTGGAATTCGTCCGACAGCGCGCGGATCAGGTCGACAAAATATCGCCAAAGCGGCGCGTGCAGCCCGATCAGCAATGCAAATACCGGAATGCCCAGGATGTTGGTGGGCATGCGCCCCCAGGTATCGTGGATTTCGCGAGAAAGAGGCTGATACCAGATGTAACTGAAGCCCAAGAGATTGGTTCGGCTGGGGTCGGCCATGCGGCTCTGCAGATGGCGGACGAACTCTTCCTCGGGCACCGCCATGTAACCCAGAAATTGCGCCGACAAGAACAGCAGGGCGACACACGCGCAGGCGGCGATGCCGGCGATGACATTTTGCCGGCTAAAACCCTGCACGAGATAATAACGCAGCACCACGATGACGGCGATGGTCGGCAGATACATCAAGAGATGAATGTGGTGGACCAGGATCAGGGCCATCGACGCCAGCGCCGCCAGCAGCACGAACGCCAGCGACCGCGCCGGTACCAGCAGCAGGCAAATCGCGAGCGCACAGCCGTAGATGTCGAAATGCCCCAGCGTGTACATGAAATTTTTCAGAAAAAACGGCGACCCGGCCATGAACACGAACAGCGGCATGTGCGCATCGTCGAAGCCGAAGGTGCGCCGGAACAGTTTTACGAACAGGCCGAGCGTGATCAGCCAGACGGCGCCGGCGAGCGCGAACACCAGCCACACCGGCACCTTTGCGAAAAACAGCGATACCACCGCGCCGATCAGCGCACGCTTGGTGAAGCCGAAATGGTAATCGACCAGCAGATGGATGTAGGGGACGTAGGGCGGAAGCGTGATCTTGTAGAGAAAAACCCCGATGACAACGGCGGCATTGACGGCAAGCATCAGGCGCCAGGGGTTTTCCCGTACACGCAGATTCATTCGGCACCCGAGAAGGCGGCTAGATAAGGTGCGAACTTATCACACGACAGATGTGCAGCGCGCAACGCGCTTCGGCTAGCTTGATTTACTTGAGTTTGAAATACTCAAAAGTCGCAGCAACGGGACTTGGCCCCTCTCCCATCGGGAGAGGGTTGGGGTGAGGGGTTGCGGTCCCTCGATAGACCCCATCCCCTCACCCGGCGCTACGCGCCGACCTCTCCCTTTGGGAGAGGTGTACCGAGCACACGGCACCCTCGCATTCAAGATTCATGAATCCGAAGCCGACCCGTTCACAGAATAAACCGGCTCAGATCGGCGTTCTTGGCGAGATCGCCGACATGCTTCTGCACGTACTCAGCGTCGATCTGGATGGTCTCGCCATTGCGGTCGGGGGCGGCGAAGGAAATCTCATCCAGCACGCGCTCCATCACGGTCTGTAGCCGCCGCGCGCCGATATTTTCCACCGTGGAGTTGACGGCGACCGCCACGTCGGCAAGCGCGTCAATGGCGCTGTCGGTAATATCGAGCGTCACGCCTTCGGTCTGCATCAGCGCGACATATTGCTTGATCAGCGACGCTTCGGGCTCGGTCAAAATACGGCGCATGTCGTCGCGCGTCAGCGCGGCGAGTTCGACCCGGATCGGCAGGCGGCCCTGCAATTCCGGCAACAGATCCGACGGTTTGGCGATATGAAACGCGCCGGACGCGATGAACAGGATATGGTCGGTTTTGACCGCGCCGTGCTTGGTCGAGACCGTGGTGCCCTCGATCAGCGGCAACAGGTCGCGCTGCACGCCTTCGCGCGAGACGTCGCCGCCGGTGCGGCCATCGCGCACGCAGATCTTGTCGATCTCGTCGAGGAACACGATGCCGTTGTTCTCGACCGCGTTGATCGATTCCTGCACCAGCTGATCGTTGTCCAATAGCTTGTCGGATTCCTCGTTGACCAGAAGCTCGTGGGAATCCTCCACCGTCAGGCGGCGGGTCTTGGTCCGGCCACCCATCTTGCCAAAAATGTCACCGATCGAGATCGCGCCCATCTGCGCACCCGGCATGCCCGGTATTTCGAACATCGGCATGCCGCCGGAGGATTGCGTCTCGATCTCGATTTCCTTGTCGTTGAGTTCGCCGGCGCGCAGTTTCCTGCGAAACGAATCGCGGGTGGTTGCGCTGGAATTGGCGCCTACCAACGCATCGAGCACGCGGTCTTCAGCGGCGAGCTGCGCGCGGGCCTGCACGTCCTTGCGCTTGCGCTCCCGTGTCTGCGCGATCGCGACCTCGACCAGGTCGCGGATGATCTGCTCGACGTCGCGGCCGACATAGCCGACCTCGGTGAATTTTGTGGCTTCGACCTTGATGAATGGCGCGCCGGCGAGTTTGGCTAGCCGCCTTGCGATCTCGGTCTTGCCGACGCCGGTCGGCCCGATCATCAGGATGTTCTTCGGCAGCACTTCCTCGCGCAAGGAGCCGGTGAGCTGCAGCCGCCGCCAGCGGTTGCGCAGGGCGATGGAGACCGCGCGCTTGGCGTCGGTCTGGCCGACGATGAAGCGGTCGAGTTCGGAAACGATTTCGCGGGGGGAGAAGTCGGTCATAGGCCCTAGGTAGGTTCAAAATGTTGCGGGAGCAAGCCGTCCGGCCGCGGCTAACCCGTTGCGCTCACGTATCATGAGTTGCGGACCATCAGCAGCGCCGGGCCGTCGGGTGTTTCGATCATGTGGTGTTTTTCAAACCCGGCCTTCTCATAGGCACGGACCGCGCGCACGTTGGCCGGATCGGGATCCGTGACGATGCGTGGCGCGCCCTTTTGCAGCCGATCATCGACGAAACAACGAATGAGGGCCGAGCCGTGGCCGCGTTCGATCATGGAGAGTTCGCCGATGAACAGATCGATGCCGCGCGTCCCTTCGCGCTGCGGCCCAAAGCCTGCGTTCCATTCGCCTAGATCATAACATTGAAGGTAACCGAACGCGCTACCGGCCGTCGAAACGATATATTGGTCCATCGCCGGCTCATCGAGGTCACCGCTGACCAGGGCATATTGCTCGTGCGGATCGCCCCACCATTCCCGGACATGCGGCAATGCCAGCCAGCGCTGGATGAGCGGAAGATCGCCTGATGTCATTGGGCGGAACACATAATCCGGCGCCATCGATCGATCAGCCGTTCTGCAAGGTCTCGATGGTCACATTGCGGTTGGTGAAGACGCAGATGTCGGCGGCGATATCGAGCGCGCGGCGCACGATGGTCTCCGCATCCTTGTCGGAATCGACCAGCGCGCGCGCGGCGGCAAGCGCGTAATTGCCGCCGGACCCGATCGCCATCACGCCGGCCTCCGGCTCCAGCACGTCGCCGGTGCCGGTCAGGACCAGCGAAACATCCTTGTCGGCGACGATCATCATCGCCTCCAGCCGCCTCAGATAGCGGTCGGTGCGCCAGTCCTTGGCGAGCTCGACCGCGGCACGGGTCAATTGCCCCGGATATTGCTCGAGCTTGCTCTCCAGCCGTTCGATCAGCGTGAAGGCGTCCGCGGTGGCGCCGGCAAAGCCGGCGTTCACGTCGCCCTTGCCGAGCTTGCGTACCTTTTTGGCGTTGGATTTGATGACGGTCTGGCCGATCGAGACCTGCCCGTCGCCGCCGATCACCACCTTGCCGCCCTTGCGG
>JAQGKJ010000669.1 GCA_028290165.1 Bradyrhizobium sp.
TAAAGTGAAACATGCGCGTGGCGTCGGCGCTGCTCGCAGCCCCGCCATCGGCCAAAACCCGATTGACGCGCAACGCGCTTGGTGCAAGTCTCGAATATCTTGGAGTTACAGCGCCTTAGTGCGCCCAAATAACGCGCCGCATGCATAATGAATAAGCCGGCTTTGACCAGTTTCACGTCAGGAGAGATCGAATGTTCCACGTCTCGCGTTGGAAACTTCCCACGATAGCATCGACGCTGTCGGTGCTTGCGCTATCGGTGGCGCTGACGTCACAGGCAACGGCCGCGGGCAAGACCATCACCGCGGTGATGCATGCCGATCTGCGCACACCGGGCATGATGACGACCGCCTACATCGTGCGCGATTTCGGCTACATGATCTTTGACACGCTGCTGGCCGAGGACGCCAACTTCAAGATCCAGCCGCAAATGGCCGAGTGGAAGGTTTCCGATGACAAGCTCACCTATACCTTCACCCTGCGCGACGGCCTGAAGTGGCATAACGGCGCGCCGGTTACCGCGGAAGATTGCGTGGCCTCGCTGAAGCGCTGGGGCAAGGCCGATGGCATGGGCCAGAAGCTGATGGATTTTACGGCCAGTATCGAGGCAAGCGACGCCAAGACCATTACGCTGAAACTGAAACAGCCCTACGGCCTGGTGCTGGAGTCGATCGGAAAACCGTCCTCGCTGGTGCCGTTCATGATGCCGAAGCGCATGGCGGAAGCGCCGGCCGATAAACCGCTCCCGGAACTGATCGGATCCGGCCCCTTCAAGTTCGTGCCGGCCGAATTCCAGCCCGGCGTGAAGGCGATCTTTGAGAAGAACACCGACTATGTGCCGCGCAAGGAGCCGCCGAGTTGGACCGCCGGCGGCAAGGTAGTGAAGGTCGATCGCGTCGAGTGGATCACGATGGCGGACGCGCAGACCGCGGTGAACGCCCTGCAATCCGGCGATATCGATTTCCTGGAGATACCGTCGTACGACATTCTCCCGGTGCTGGCCGCCAACAAGGATATCGTGGTCGACACCCTGAACAAGCTCGGCTTCCAGACAGTCGGGCGAATGAATTTCCTTTTGCCGCCCTTCGACAATGTGAAAGTTCGCCGCGCAGCCTTCATGGCGATGAACCAGAAGGACGTGCTGGACGCGCTGATCGGCAATCCCGAATATTTCAAGCTATGCGGTGCGTTTTTCGTCTGCGGCACGCCGCTGGCGACCGAGGAAGGCGGGGAGTCGCTGGTCAAGGGCAACGGCATGGCGGAAGCGAAAAAGCTGCTCGCCGAATCCGGCTATGACGGCACGCCGATCGTGATCATGGCGCCCGGCGATGTTGTTGTGCTGAAGGCACAGCCGATCGTCGCAGCGCAGCTCTTGCGCGATGCCGGCTTCAAGGTGGATGTGCAGGCCACCGATTGGGGAACCGTGATCAGCCGCCGTACCAGCCAGAAGCCGGTCAAGGAGGGTGGCTGGAACATGTTCTTCACCAACTGGGCCGGTGCCGACCTGGTAAACCCGATTGTCAACTTCTCCATCGGCGGCAAAGGCAAGAATGGCGGCTGGTTCGGCTGGGCCGAAGACGCCAAGATCGAACAGCTGAAAGACGCCTTCGCGCTGTCGTCCTCGCCGGAGGAGCAGAAGAAAATCGCCGCCGAGATCCAGACGGAAGCCTATGACCAGGTGATGTATATTCCGCTCGGGCAGTTCACCCAGCCGAGCGCCTGGCGTAAATCGCTGACCGGCGTGCTCGACGGCCCGGCGACGCCGATCTTCTGGAACATCGACAAATCGGAGTAGGGGCAAGCGGCGCAAGGTTGTGCTGAAACCTGTTCCCTCGTTTGAAGCATGAGAAACGGCGCCGCTACGGCAAAGCGGCGCCGTTTTCGTTCGTCCCACATACAGGGGCACAAAGAGGAACAAACATCTGAAAAAGGTCGTCAGCGTCGCCGAACGAGCGGTGGGTCACAAAATCGCCGTCAAATATGCTGACTGATCCCCGCCCATTCGGCTATCTTGCAATCCGGTCCCGTTTGGCAGGGGGAGTGCGGTTCCGGGCCCCTCCCAGGAAGGTTGCTAAAATGCTTTTCGCGAGGCGGTTTGCTGCTGCTGCGACGGCTTTGTTCCTTTTCTCGATGGTGGACTCGCCGGCCCAAGCGGCGGCAGGCGACTGCGGGGACGCGGCTGAACTCCAGGTCTTGCCCTCGCCGCTCGCGCCGTGGAGGGGTGCGCCGCTGCGCATCATGGTCGTCACCGAAAAGCCGCTCGAGGGCGTGCTCTCGCTGATCGCGCCCGATGGAAAGGTCGCGGTCAAATCACCGGACCGGCACGGGGGGGCGCCGTATTCCTGGTTCGCCGAGGTCGCCGAGCCGGCCGCGGGTACTTGGCACGTGACGCTGGCGCTCGACCACGCGGTGGCGGAATGCACCTCGATCACGCGCGACGTCACCGTGAGCGCGCGCAAACCGGAGCCACTGCGCACGCCGTCGGGAAGTTTTTGGCAGGTGCGCAACAGTTGGAACAGCTCGACCGAATCCTTGTTTTCGGCGTGGATCGAAAAGCTGTTCGACGCGCCGCCCGACCAGGATCTCTCCTGGAAGGCGTGGCATGAAGTACTGCGCGACCGATCGCGCAATTTCCTCTTCAACTATTTGGGTCGTGGTGAAGACGACGCGAAGACGCGCCTTCGCCCCGACTGCGCCGACTTCGCCTACTTTCTGCGCGCCTATTTCGCCTACAAGATGGGGCTGCCGTTCGGCTATTCGAATTGCTCGCGCGGCACCGGCGGCAAGCCGCCCAAGTGCTACCAGTGGTTCGACATCGAGCATCCCGAGGTCACGCGTCCGCCGCCGCCGCCCGAACTGGAAATCGCATCGGCTGCCCCCGCTGCGGTCGCGCCGCCTGCGCCAGCGCCGACGCTTCTGAGGTTGTTTGCTCAGCCGCAGCCGGCCGACACGCCGGCGCCGCCGCCTGCCATCGCGCCGGCGCCGAAGCCGAAGCGACCGACGACGTTCGGCGAATATCTGCGGGACGTCGGCGACGTCGTGCATACCGGCGCCGTGCGCGTGGCAGGCAGCGACGACAATACCGATTTTTACACCGTCTCGCTGACGCAACAGGCGCTGCGCCCGGGCACGGTGTACGCCGACCCCTACGGCCACGTGCTGCTGCTGGTGCATCGCGTGCCGGAGTTGAACGGCAAGCCCGGCGTCTTCCTCGCCGTCGACGCCGAGCCCGACGGCTCGATCACGCGAAAGCGTTTCTGGCGCGGCAATTTCCTGTTCGTGCACGACCCCGCGCTCGGCAGCCCCGGCTTCAAGCACTTCCGGCCGATCGTGCGCGACAAAAGCGTCTTGCGGCGGCTGGCCAACGCCGAAATCGCCAAAAATCCGAGTTACGGCGATTTTTCGCTCGATCAGGCGCAGATGGGCACCGAGGATTTTTACGATCGGATGGATGACGTGATGTCGCCGGAGCCGCTGGATCCGGTGAAGGCGATGACCGACGCGATCGCCAGCCTCAACGAACAGGTCAGGACGCGCATCACCTCGGTCGAGAATGGCCGGAAATATCAGGAGAAG
>JAQGKJ010000672.1 GCA_028290165.1 Bradyrhizobium sp.
CGGACAATCGAGCCACCGGCGGCGCGGGCCAAGGTCGGGCAGGAGCCGCGCGACATCGCGGCGAACCTCATCGATTCCTATCAGGCGCTCTGGCGCCAGCCGTTCGACGGTTCGACCTCCGCCAAGGGCATCGATCTGCCGCGCTCGGGACAAAGCGATCTCGGATCGATCCTGTTCGACAACGCCATGTTCCAGATCGAATCTGCGGTGAAGTTTGCCGGCAGCATCCCGACCATGCTGAAAAGCGTCTCCGATGTGGTCGGAAAGATTTCCGATCCGAAATCGCGCGACCGCATCGCCAGCATGGTGTCGCCGTCGACGATCCTGAACAAATCGATTTCGTCGGAGCGTAGTTTTGCCGGCGTATCGATCCCGCTCTCGCATGCGAAGGCGCTGGCCAAGCAGGCCGGCGGCAAGCTCAACGACGTGGTGCTGGCGATTTCCAGCGGCGTGGTGAGGCGCTATCTCCTGGAGCGCGGCGCGCTGCCGGCGAAATCGATGACGGCCGCGGTGCCGATCTCGCTGCGCGAAGAGGGCAACACCGACGCCAACAACCAGGTGTTCGGCATGATCTGCTCGATCGCAACCAATATCGAAGATCCCAAGGTGCGGCTCGAAGCCATCATTGCGCAGTCGACAAAATCCAAGGAGATGTCGCATCCGCTGCGCGCGCTGATGCCGCAGATGTCGAACGTTTCGATGCTCGGCGCACCGATCCTTGTCCAGATCCTGGCGCTGTTGTACAGCCGCTCCAGCCTGTCGGACGTGCTGCCGCCGGCCGCGAATATCACGGTCTCCAACGTGCCCGGGCCGCGCCAGACGCTGTATGCGGCGGGCGCGGAATTGCTGCACATTTTCCCGGTGTCGATCTCGACCCACGGGCTCGCGCTCAACATCACCGTGCAGAGCTACCGCGACCAGTTGGATTTCGGCTTCATCGCAGGCGCCAACATCATTCCCCATGTCCAGGTTCTCTGCGACATGCTGCCGGGGGAATTTGCGGCACTGGAGGCCGCATTCGCGCCACCGGCCGCTGACATCAAAGGCGCGGCTGAATAGGATTCGAGACATGATAGAAATGCCGCCGCTGCAATTCGCCCAGACCAACGGCATTCGCATGGGCTATTACGAGGCAGGCCCGAAGACGGACAAGCCGCCAATCGTCCTCTGCCACGGCTGGCCGGAGATCGCGTTCTCTTGGCGCCACCAGATCAAGGCTCTGGCTGATGTTGGAATTCGCGTGATTGCGCCGGATCAGCGCGGTTATGGCGCGACCGACCGGCCCGAACCGGTCGAAGATTACGACATCGAGCATCTGACCGGCGATCTCGTCGGCCTGCTCGACCATCTCGGGATCGACAAGGCTGTGTTCGTCGGCCATGACTGGGGCGGTTTTGTCATCTGGCAGATGCCGCTGCGCCATATCGATCGCGTCGCCGGCGTCGTCGGCATCAACACCCCGCATACCAACCGCGCGTGGGCCGACCCGATCGAGCTGTTACGCCAGCGTTTTGGCGAACACATGTACATCGTGCAGTTCCAGGACCCCACGCACAGCGCCGACAAGATATTCAACAGCCGGGTTGAACAGACTTTTGATGCCTTTATGAAGAAGCCGGTGCCGCGCAGCGACACCGTGCCTTCGGAGCCGCCCGTCGCGGGCGTCGGCGCCTCGCCCCGGCTCAATCTGGCGTTTCCGCAAATGATTGCGGCTTACGACGCCAGGCACGATCCGCGCACGCCGATCCTCTCGCCCGAGGAAAAGCAAGTCTTCGTCGATACATTTACAAAATCCGGTTTTACGGGCGGCATCAACTGGTACCGCAACATGTCGCGCAACTGGCAGCGCTCGGCAGATATCGACCATACCGTGCGCGTGCCATCGCTGATGATCATGGCGGAGAACGATCACGTGCTGCCGCCATCCGCGGCCGACGGCATGGAGAAATTCATCCCCGATCTCGAGAAATATCTGGTCCGGGGCAGCGGCCATTGGACGCAGCAGGAAAAGCCGGACGAAGTCAGCGCCAAGCTGATCGAATGGCGCAGGCGAAGATTTGGGTAGGACGAAGCGCAGAGGCGTCATCCTGAGGTGCGAGCCACTTAGGCGAGCCTCGAAGGATGACTGGTAAAAGGTGCAAGCTGCCCATGCTTCGAGGCGCGCAAGAGCGCGCACCTCAGGATGACGGTCGTGCATAAGAATGGCAGGGGACAATCAAACGATGGCGTCGACCAACAGACTGAGTCCTATCCCGCATCCGCCGACAAAACCGGTAGTCGGCAACATGCTTTCGCTGGACTCGACCGCGCCGGTGCAAAATTTAGCCCGGCTGGCCAGGGAATTGGGGCCGATCTTCTGGCTCGACATGATGGGCGCGCCGCTGGTCATCGTCGCCGGCCACGACCTCGTCGACGAGCTCAGCGACGAAAAACGTTTTGATAAGGCGGTGCGCGGACCGTTGCGTCGCGTACGCGCGGTCGCCGGCGACGGGCTGTTCACTGCCGACACCACGGAGCCGAACTGGAGCAAGGCGCATAACATCCTGCTGCAGCCGTTCGGCAACCGTGCCATGCAGTCCTATCACCCGAGCATGGTCGATATCGCCGACCAGCTGGTGAAGAAGTGGGAGCGGCTCAACGGCGACGAGGAGATCGACGTCGTTCACGACATGACCGCGCTGACGCTCGACACTATCGGGCTGTGCGGGTTCGATTACCGCTTCAATTCGTTCTACCGGCGCGATTATCACCCCTTTGTCGAATCGCTGGTGCGCTCGCTCGAAACCATCATGATGATCCGCGGCCTGCCGCTGGAGAATCTGTGGATGCAGAAGCGCCGGCGCGATCTTGCCGCCGACGTCGCCTTCATGAACAAGATGGTCGACGAGATCGTCGCCGAGCGCCGCAAGAACGCCGACGCAGCCGCAGACAAGAAGGACATGCTCGGCGCCATGATGACGGGCGTTGATCGCTCAACCGGCGAGCAGCTCGACGACGTCAACATCCGCTACCAGATCAACAC
>JAQGKJ010000680.1 GCA_028290165.1 Bradyrhizobium sp.
CTCGGCGGCGTCGTGACCGGGCGGATCACCGATCGCTTCGGCATCGTGGCGGCGATGGCGCTCAGCATCGCCTTCCTCGGCTCGGCTTACGTTCTCGCCGGCGGGCAGACCGGGCTGCAGCCCGGAGCCGCGCCGGTGGTGCGCCAACCGGCCGACTCTACACCCCAATTGATCAGCGGCGGCCAGATCGTGCCGCCGACATAATTGCCGCTGGCGACAATGGTCACCGCCAGCCCGCGATAGCGCTCGAACCAATGCGAGGCCTCCGCCATCAATGGCGCGAAGGTCGCCGACGTCCCCAGCCCGATCAAAAAATACACCGCAATGAACTGCCACAGCGTGGTCGAAAGTCCGGCGAGAACATAGGCGGAGCCAAGGAAGGCGATGCTGAGCGCCATCGCCGCCACGATGCCGAAGCGATCGGTGATCCGCCCGGTGACGACGCCGCCGAGACCGAAGCCGAGCATGGTCAGCGTAAAGGCCAGCGACACCGCGCCGCGGGTCGCGCCGAATTCGGCCTGCACCACCGGAAGCACGACCACCACCGACCACATGCCGACGCTGCCGATCGAGCCGATCACCAGCGCGAGCGCCAGCCTCGCCCAGGCCTGACCGGAGTCGGGGGTGAATGCTGCCGGATGTCTGGATGAATCGGAGGGAGCGTGCACGTCGGCAACTTCGTCGTCCGCTGCCTCGCGGTCAAGCAGCATGGCGCGATAATGGGCATGCAGATGCACCGCAACAGAAAACCCACCCGTCATTCCGGGGCGCGCGATTAGCGCGAACCCGGAATCTCGATCCAACTACTCCGAGATTCCGGGTTCGCGCTTGCGCGCGCCCCGGAATGACGGGGTCATTAACCCTTTCCTAACCATAAACTGGGCAAAAATTGCCCAGTGAAGTCGAGTGTCGTCGAACGCGTAAAAACGGGGGAGTACCCGTGGACGCCAGTGCGGTGCCTCACTTTCGAAACGGTGGTCCTTCGGCCGCCGCGCAGACGTTTGGCGCCCGTGACCGGCATTCGCGGGGGGAAGCAGCAACCATGGTGGATGTCACAGCAGGTCAGGGCGGGACGCCGGGGACCGGATTTCCGAGTATCAGCGAAATCGGCGGCATCCTGAAACGCGGCGATCTCGGGCTGGCGTTCGGCATCCTCACCATCCTGGTGGTGCTGATCCTCCCGCTGCCCTCGATCGTGCTCGACCTGTTTCTGGCGATCTCGATCACGCTTTCGATCCTGATCCTGATGACGTCGCTGTTCATCCAGGCACCGCTGGAATTCTCTTCGTTCCCGACCATCCTTCTGATTTCGACGATGCTTCGGTTGTCCCTCAACCTTGCCTCGACGCGGCTGATCCTGTCGCGCGGCCATGAGGGCACCGATGCCGCCGGCCACGTCATCGAGGCGTTCGGCAATTTCGTGATGGGCGGTCATTTCGTGATCGGAATTATCGTCTTCGCGATTCTGGTGATCGTCAATTTCGTCGTCATCACCAAGGGTTCGGGGCGCATCGCGGAAGTCGCCGCGCGCTTCCACCTCGACGCCATGCCGGGCAAGCAGATGGCGATCGACGCCGATCTCTCCGCAGGCCTGATCGACGAGAAAATTGCAAAGGAGCGCCGCAAGACGCTGGAAGACGAAAGCGGTTTCTTCGGTGCGATGGACGGTGCGTCGAAATTCGTGCGCGGCGACGCGGTGGCGGGGCTTCTGGTCGTCTTCATCAACATCATCGGCGGCATCATCATCGGCGTCGCCCAGCAAAGCCTCTCCTTCAGCGAAGCCGCCCGCACCTATACGCTCCTGACCGTCGGCGACGGTCTGGTCACGCAAATACCGGCGCTGATCGTCTCCACCGCCGCAGGCCTGCTGGTCTCGAAGGCGGGCGTCAGCGGCGCCGCCGACAAGGCGCTGTTGAAGCAACTATCCGGCTATCCGCAGGCGCTCGGCATGTCGGCCGGCGTGATGCTGGTGCTGGGGCTGCTTCCGGGCATTCCGATGCTTCCCTTCCTCGCGCTCGGCGGCGGCGCGGCGGCGCTGGCGTGGAATGCGCGCAAACGCAAGCGCGCCGTTTCAGCCGCTGAAGCCGCAGCCGCAGCCGCTCCCGCTGCTGCGGCCGCCGCTGCAGGTGCCGCAGAAGAGCCGATCGCAACGGCGCTCAAGATCGACGATCTCAAGATCGAACTGGGTTACGCGCTGCTGCCGCTGGTCAACGGCCCTGACGGCACCGACCGGCTGACCGAACAGATCAAGGCGCTGCGCCGGTCGCTCGCGATCGAGATGGGCTTTGTGATGCCGGCGGTGCGCATCCTCGACAACGTGCAGCTGGAAGCCAACACCTACATCATCAAGATCAAGGAAGTGGATGCCGGCACCGGCAAGATCTGGCCGAACCAGTTCATGGTCATGGACCCCGCCGGCAATCCGGTCGGGGTGCCCGGCATTCACACCATCGAGCCGACCTTCGGGCTGCCGGCGACCTGGGTCGACGCCGGGCTGAAGGAGGAAGCGTCGCTGAAGGGCTATACCGTCGTCGACGCCGCGACCGTGCTCTCGACCCACCTCACCGAACTGCTCAAGAACAATATGTCGGACCTGTTGTCCTACGGCGAGGTGCAGAAACTGCTGAAGGATCTGCCGAAGGAGCAAGGCGAACTGATCAAGGACATCGTTCCGAGCCAGGTCACGATTTCTGGCATTCAGCGGGTGCTGCAGTTATTGCTCGCCGAACGAATCTCGATCCGCGACCTCTCGACCATTCTCGAGGGCATCGCCGACGC
>JAQGKJ010000684.1 GCA_028290165.1 Bradyrhizobium sp.
CGGCGAGCTCGCCGAGGAACAATTTCGAGGCGTCCACATGCACCAGCGGAATGTTGTAGTGGTGCCGGAACAGGTCGACCACGGTCTTGCCTTCGTCCTTGCGCAGCAGTCCGTGATCGACGAACACGCAAGTGAGCTGGTCGCCGATCGCCTCATGGATCAGCACTGCAGCTACCGCTGAATCGACGCCGCCGGAAAGCCCGCAGATCACCTTGCCCTTGCCGACTTGGTTGCGGATCTTCTCGATCGCCTCCTCGCGGAAGGCGCGCATGGTCCAGTCGCCGGCAAGGCCTGCGACCTTGCGCACAAAGTTGCGGATCAGCTTGGCGCCGTCGGGCGTGTGGACCACTTCGGGGTGGAACATCAACCCGTAATACTTTCGCTTCTCGTCCTGGATGACCGCGAACGGCGCATTGGCGCTCACGCCGGCGACGACGAAGCCCGGCGGCATTTTGGTGATGCGGTCGCCATGGCTCATCCAGACCGGGTGGCGCTCGCCCATCGACCAGCAGGAATCGAACAATTGGCTCGCGGCCTTGACCTCGACATCGGCGCGGCCGAATTCTCTGGCGTGGCCGCCTTCGACAATGCCGCCGAGCTGCGCTGCCATGGTCATCTGGCCGTAGCAGATGCCGAGCACGGGAACGCCGGAATCGAAGATTGCCTGCGGCGCGCGCGGCGAGCCTTTTTCGTGCACCGACTCCGGGCCGCCGGACAGGATCACCGCCTTAGGCTTCATCTGAAGAAACGCCGCTTCCGCCTTCTGGAACGGCACGATTTCGGAATAGACGCCCTCCTCCCGCACCCGCCGCGCGATCAGTTGGGTGACCTGGCTGCCGAAATCGACGATCAGAATCTTGTCATGCGCCGAGGCCACCGAGGTGGCCGGCTCGCGGGCTGGCTGGGCTGCTGTCATGGCAAGCAGATACGCGACGGGGGACGGTCCCGCAACCCTTCAACAGCCGTCCGTCAGCCGTCATTGCGAGCGAAGCGAAGCAATCCACGCTTTTTTGCGCCGAGGGATGGATTGCTTCGTCGCAAGTGCTCCTCGCAATGACGGAAGGTTTGCCCGTCCTGCCCTCAGGGTTATGCCTGCCTTTTCACAAAACCCGTCCGACGGGCCCTTCCACCCAGCCGTCACCCTGAGGAGCGCGCTGTTGCGCGCGTCTCGAAGGGCGACGGCGCAGTCCCGGCTGTTCATCCTTCGAGGCTCGCCCAAGAGGGCGAGCGCCTCAGGATGACGGTCCTTGTCTACGCAGCACCGACACGAAAAACCCGTCGGTTCCGGTGCGGCGGGGCGTCATCAAAAGCCCTTCCGGGGATTGCAGCGTGGCCGCGGCAAAATCCTCGGCCTTCTCCCACAGCGCCGTCACGACCTGCGACGGCGGCACTACAGCGAAGTCTGAATGCCGGTCGATAAAGGCTCGGACTTGCTCGCCGTTTTCCGGCGGCAGCACCGAGCAGGTGATGTACGCGATCCGCCCGCCGGGCTTGACCAGGGCCGCGGCCCGATCCAGCACGGTCGCCTGGTCCTTCAGCCGCACCTCGAGCGCGCCCGGGCGCATCCGCCATTTGGCGTCGGGGTTGCGCCGCCAGGTGCCGGTTCCCGTGCAGGGCGCATCGATCAGCACCAGATCGGCGGAGGCCCTGATATCGGCGAGCGTATCGCCCTCGCCTTTCGGGGTGCGCACATCGGCGTTGTGGACGCCGGCGCGCGACAGCCGCTCGTGGATCGGGGCAAGCTGCCGCTTGTCGTGGTCGGTCGCGATCAGCCGGCCCTTGCCCTGCATCATCGCCGCCAGCGCCTGGGTCTTGCCGCCGGCACCGGCGCAGAGGTCGATCACCTGCTCGCCCGGTTTTGCCGCCGACAGCAAGGCCGCAAGCTGCGAGCCCTCGTCCTGCACCTCGACCGCGCCCTTGATAAAGGCTTCCTCGGCATAAATGCCGGGATTGCGGGCGTCGGCGCCGAGCACGATGCGCAATCCCATCGGCGACCACGGCGCCGGTTGCGCGCCAAGATGAGCAAGTGAGGACAAGATCTTCTCGCGCCTGGCCTTTAGGGTGTTGACGCGCAGGTCGAGCGGGGCCCGGCTCGCCATCGCGGTCGCCTCCGCGACGCGATCGTCGCCGAACACCTGCGCCAGATAACCGTCGAGCCATTCGGGATAGTCGCCGGCGACGTGCGCCGGCGCTTCCGCAAGCGAGCGCGTGGCAAGCGCTGTGCGCTCGCGCTCGGTCAGGGGCTCCGGCGCAAAACGGCCGCCGTCGCAGAGCGCGGCGATGGCCTCGACATCGAGCCCGCGCTCGAGCTTCAGCATGCCCAGCACGCGCGCCCGCGGCGTATCCTCCTCCATGATCCAGGCGCTCGACGCGCGGCGGCGCAGCACGTCCCAGATCAGGCCGGAGATCGCGGCGCGGTCGCCGGAACCTGCGTAGCGATGCGCGGTGCCCCACTCCTTCAGCGCCTTCGCCGCCGGGATGCGCTGGGTGTCGATGGTATCGATCAGTTCAATGGCGGCCGAGAGCCGCGCTGCGGGGGTCATTAAAGTCTTTCAGTTTGAGAGCGGAGGCGCGGCACGCTCAGATCAACAGCAG
>JAQGKJ010000700.1 GCA_028290165.1 Bradyrhizobium sp.
ACCGAATTGCAGAATGATCAGCACTTCGATGATGAACGCGATGCCGAAGAAGAACGCGATGCCGCGCACGCCGGCATCGCTGCCGCGTTTCTCGAAGGTCTCGTAATACAGCCGGTAGGCGACAAGACCGAAGACGAAAAGCAGCGGCGAGATCAACAGCCCTGCCAGCAGCGGGTCGATTTCATAGCGATCATTGAGGAAAAACACGCCGTAGGACGCCATCACCAGAAAGGCCGGATGTGCGACGTGGGGAACGTCGAGCAGTCCGAACGAAACCGACAACCCGAGGCTTACGGCGGCGTAGAAGCAGCCGAGCAGCACACCTAGGACCACCGCATCGAGCAGCAGGTCAATTGAAAACACGTCAGGTCCCCCTTGACCCTTTCTTGCCGCTTCCCCGCTTCGCGCCCGCCCGGTGATCCCATCCCAGTGCCTCGGACGCATTTGCGCCCTGATCCGGCTCAGCCGCACCCTGGGCCGGCAGAACAACCGCGCGGGTTACTTCCGCGCGGTCTCGAAAGGACTGACGAGATCGCCGGACTTCAATCTCTCCGGGAACAGGATCACCTGTTTGCCCGGGGTGCGGAACTGATCGATGTTCTTGTCCACGACACCGCGGAACTGCGCCATCAGCGTCGCGGTTTCCTTGCGCTCGCCGTCCGCCGAAAACGCAATCGGGCCGACGATGGTCTTGTGCTCGTGCTCGTGCAGGTATTTTGCGAGAGCCTTTTGGTCGAGTGACCCCGTCGCGTTGACGGCCTGCTCGATCAGTTGACCCATCGCGTAGCCGAACGGCGCCAGATAGTAGCCCAGCGGATCGACCTTGGCTTCCACGGCGCGTTTCGTGTAGGTGTCGAAGAACGCTTTGGTCCCGTCGTAGTACATGTTCGGTTCGGGCAGCCAGGTATTGAAATTGACGACGCCGTTGAGCAGCGAACCCAAATTCTGCATCACAGGGCCGAATTGCAGACCGACCATGCCGCCGCCGAAAATCTTGACGCTGTCCGCGATCCCGATCTCATTCACGGCGCGCAAAATTCCGGTCGAATCCGGTGGATAGGACGCGATATAGACGATGTCAGGCTTCGCGGCGTTGAGCGAACGGATGATGCTGGAGAATTCCACGGTGTTTGGAGGGTAGGCCTGGTCGAAGACGATCGACAAGTTGCGCTTCTTGGCGACTTCCCTTGCGGTCAGCGCCAGATTCTGTGCGAATTCCTGGTCCGCCGTAAGCAGCGCAACGCTCTTGCCGCCGGCCTTCTGGCCCAGATCGAGGAACGCCGACGCCCAGCTGTCGGCCGGTCCCCACGGCGCATTGTTGAACCACATGTCGTGGCCGACCTTGCTGTTCACCTGGAACGAGAAGTTCCCCATCAGCAACATGCCGCGCTGCTTGTCGAGCGGCATGATCGGCGCCGTTGGCACCGTCGCGTAGGGCGCGAACAGGAGATCGACCTTGTCGACATCCAGCAGCTTGGAGTAGATCGCCGGGGTCTCGGCAGCGCTCGATTTGTCGTCATAGACGACAAGTTCGACCTTGCGGCCGAGCAGGCCACCCTTGGCGTTGACGTCGTCACGCCAGACCTCGATGCCAAGCAGCGAAGCCTTCCCGCCCCGCGCAAGCCCGCCGGTTTGCGCCATGGTCATGCCGATCTTGATCGGCGGCTGCTGGGCGAGGGCGCCTGAAGTGAGCCCAAGCGCGCCGACGGCGATCGTTCCGCCGAGAAATGTCCTGCGTTCCATTGATCCTCCCTGTGTCCCGTTTTTGGTTATTTGTCTGCGCTCGGACTTTTCGGCCGATTGTTGCGGACAGAACGGTATTGCGCCGAAACGGGTGTCCCGGCGCCTACCGTTCAGCTTGCAGGAACGTTAGAACCAAAGGGAGCCCCGCTACAATAGGACTCTAGTGCGGTCTTTGGGACTTGACGTCCGCGCCGATAATTTGCAGCGGCGCCGACGCGAACGTTAACCCCGCCCCACTAGCTCGCCGCTGGCGCCGATGCCGGGGATTGCCCATTCCCGGCCCTTGCCGGCGGTTTCACAATCGCAGCCGGGTCGGAGCCGACGCGTCCGCTGGTCTTGTCGGCCGCTCCCTCGCGCGACAGCCGCAGATCGAAGCGGATGCTCGGCAGCCCCTTGATGGGGCAGCCCGGATCGTTCGCATCGAGATCGACGGCGAGGTCGCCCGAAGAGCCGAACACGACGTCATCAGCAAGATGCGGATCGTCGCGCAGGTAGAGAGCCGTCACCAGCTCGCGATAACCGGGGGCGCCGACCAGGAAGTGAATATGGGCCGGCCGCATGCCATGCCGGCCCTGCGCCTTGACCATGCCGCCGACCGGGCCATCCATCGGGATCGAGTATCCGACCGGTTTGACCGTCCGCACCACATACAAGCCGTCCGCATCCGTGCTGAACACGCCACGATAGTCAGTTACCGTGGCACTTTCCTGAATGTCGTAGAGACCGTCGGCGCCGGTCTGCCAGATCGAGACGCTCGCATTGGCGAGCGGCTTGCCGTTGACATCGGTCACGCGGCCGTAGAGCGCGCACTCGCTGCCGGGCTTCACGGTCCTGGCGATCTGGCTGCCGGGCGCCAGTTTCGGCGAGGTCTCGCGGTAGAACGGGCCGAGCAGGCTTGTGTGGGTGCCCTCCTCGATGGCGGTGTGGTCGTGCAGGCCGTTGACCAGCGCCGACAGGCCAAGGGTGTCCGAAAGCAGGATGAATTCCTGCCGCTCCGGCGTACACATTTTGCCGACCTCGGTCATGAATCCGATACCCCTGATCCATTCCGCCGGCGTCAGGTTGACCTCTCGGGCGAAGGCATGCAGGTGTTTTACGGCGGATGCCATCACCTCCCTCATCCGCGCATCCGTTGTCGTCGCCATCTGGTCAAGGACTGCGTCTGTAATCGTTTCCGGCGTCAGCTCTCGCATACGTTCCTCCATTTGATTCATGGCTGTCACAGCATTCCCCAGCCTACCGCGCTGCGGGCACGACCGCCAGTTGGGGATCATAGCCCTGATGCTGCTGACGCGGCCAAACGATTTTGCACGATTGCGTGGCTTGCCAGGCCGTAGCTCGCGTGCCGCGCGGCCCGCCTTCGCCCGATGGGCTTCGGCGCGGCAGCCTTCCCCTGCTTCGCGAGCGAAGGCTGGTGGGCCTGGCAGGACTCGAACCTGCAACCAGACCGTTATGAGCGG
>JAQGKJ010000187.1 GCA_028290165.1 Bradyrhizobium sp.
TACAGCGAGTCCGGCTCGACGCCCAATACCGTGGTGCGCTTCGATCCCAAGACTCAAAAATTCCAGAGCTGGGCGATCCCGGGCGGCGGCAACATCGTGCGCAACACCTCGGTCACGCGCGAGGGCAATTTCATGCTCGCCAATAGCCTCGTCAACGGCGTTACCCTGGTCACGATCAAGAAGTGAGCCGGGACGGTTGGTTCTCGACGGCGCGCGCAAACGGTGCGCGCCGTTCGCGCCCCTTCCCTCGCCCTCGATCAGCTGGCGGAGGAATGAAGCGGCCTATGTCGGCTTGCTTATTCGGTGTTGCTTATTTCGGCTTCTTGGCCGGCTCCGCGGGCCGCGCGACGCCCCAGGGGTCATATTTTTCCTTAGGCTCCGGAATCCTCTCGAGCGCGGCTTTATAGGCCTTCTCGTCGATCTGCGGCTTCTTTTGCGCCGCCTTCCCGTCGTCGTTGCCCCGATTCCGCTTGCCGCCGCCCATCTGGGCGTGTGCGGGCGCCGCGATCAACGCCAGCATCATCGTCGCGACCACGAAGATCTTCATCGCCTCTGTCTCCCTGCCATCCCCGTTCCCAAGCTTACGCCGGGTCCCGATCATGACAAGCAGCGGGGCGGCACGGCGGAGCAAATTAGCCGCTTCCGTGGCCGGGCTTCAGCATTTGTTGATGGCCAAAGGCCGGTGAAATGACCCCTCCCGGCGCGTAATCTTAACCGGCAGGGGATAAAATTCCAAGGATGCGGCGGGTTATTGTTCATGCGGCCTTGATGGTGGGGGTGACGCTGGTATTGGCGGGCTGCGGCATTGCCGACAGCCGCTCGCCGGTGCCGGAGTTCATGCGCGCCAAGGCCAGCGACCCGCCGCCGCCCGAGCCGCCGCCCGATGTCAGGCAGTTGGTTCGCGACAGACTGGATACGGTGTTCGTCAACACGTCGAACCCGCGTGAAGTGCGGGTCTCGGCGCCCCGCCGCGACCTCGGTGGATCGGGCTGGTTCGCGTGCGTCAGGGCGGAGCTCACCTCCGTGATGGGCAAACCGCTGGGCACGGAGACCTACCGCATCACGGTCAGCGGCGGCGCCATCATCGACCGCCGCCGCGCCGAGACCGCCGACAACTGCGCAGACGAGAGCTACGAGCCAATCTAGAGAGGCGGCGTCATGCGCGCCGGGATTGCAGCTGAGGGGATTTTCGGCGACACCATGGGACCGCCGAAGACTTAAGGAAATCCGATGGAAGCCGCGCTCGTCGTGAGGCAACTCCGCAGTGAATTCGCGGGCCCGTTCGAACTGAACCTCGGCTTTGGCGCGTGCGCGGCCATCACCGGCCCGTCGGGATCCGGCAAGAGCCTGTTTCTTCGCATGATTGCCGACCTCGACCCCAACGAAGGCAGGGTTTGGCTGCAGGGAATAGACCGCGCCTCCCTCCCCGCCCCGGAATGGCGAAAACGGGCAGCCTACGTGGCGGCGGAATCCGGCTGGTGGGCCGACACGGTGATCGAGCACTTCGCTGCAAGCCGGCGAAGCGAGGTCGCAGCCCTTTCCGCCCGCCTTGGACTTCACGCCGAGCTTCTGGACGCATCGATCACGCGGCTGTCCACCGGAGAAAAGCAACGCGTGTCGCTTGTCAGGGCCCTGCTGCCCTCTCCACCCGTCTTGCTTCTGGATGAGCCGACCGGCCCGTTGGATGAGGAGTCGGTCGCCCGGGTCGAGGCGCTGCTCACCGAGCGGATGGCAAACGGGACCTCCGTCCTGCTGGTGACGCACGATCCAAACCAGGCCGAGCGCCTCGGGCATCAGCGCTATCGCATGGTGGCGGGGCAGCTGGAAACGTCATGAACCCTATTCTGCTGTCACCGCTGGACATTTCCATCGCCGCCTCCCTCATCATCCTCGATGCGGCGCTTTCAATCTGGCTCAGGCTTCGGCTGCATCGGCAAATCGCCATCGCCGCGGCCAGAATGGTGTTGCAGCTTGTCGCGATAGGCTATGTGCTCCGTTTCATTTTTTCGGTGAACGACCCGGCGGCAACGCTGCTTCTCATTCTGGTCATGGTGCTCGTTGCCGCGCGCGAGGTGGCGGCCCGGCCGGAACGCCGGTTCAAGGGACATTCAAACCTTGTCATCGGGTTCATCAGCGTCGGCTTTGCCACGTTCGTCACGTCTATCCTTGCATTGACGACGGCGATCCGGCCCCAGCCCTGGTTCGATCCGCATTATGCGATCCCGCTGGCGGGCATCATTCTCGGCAGCGTTCTGAATTCCGCGAGCCTGTCGCTGGATAGCTTTCTAGGGTCTGTCCGGCGCGAACGAGCGGCCATCGAGGCGCGACTGTCGCTCGGCGACACCTATCGTGAAGCGATCGCGCCCCTGGTGCGAGAAGCCGTCCGGCGGGGCCTGCTGCCCATCATCAATCAAATGTCGGCGGCCGGAATCGTGACGTTGCCGGGCATCATGACGGGACAGATTCTCGCGGGCCTCGATCCGCTGGAGGCCGTCAAATATCAAATACTCCTGATGTTCCTGTTGTCCGGCGGCAGCGGACTGGCTGCGTTGGCCGCGTCCTACCTTGCGGCGTGGAGTCTGACCGACGAGCGCCAGCGGCTTCGATTGGACCGGCTGCAGTAGTCCGGGGCGGCCGCCAATTGGTAAACAGTCCGTCAACATTACCGCTCGAATTGAATCCCGGCGCGCACGGTATTTTCCAATCTTTCCGGTAAGCCTTTTCCCGGATAACGCGGTGGAAAGAGCGGCGCCGACCGGCTCCGCGGATTCCCCGCGAACGGGGAAACGGGGACGTGGTCGATATTGCGAATTCAGCGATGGTCCGTCGCGCATCCCGAGACGATGCGATCGGCAAGCGCGCGCATGGCGACGCGCTGGCACCGCTCGCCACGATCGCTGTGAACCAATGGCGCGCTTTGTCCGAACGCGCCATCGAGCCGAACGGCTATTACCTGCCCGATTGGGAACTGGCCGTGAACGCCTCGGCGCGCGACCGCACCGGCGTGTCGGCGCTGCGCGCGTGGAGCGATGTTTCCTCGGCGCAAGACGGCGCGGCACGCCTGATCGGCCTGATGCCTGTCGTCTCGATGTGGCGCGCCTACAAAATCCCCCTGCCCGCCCTGGTCAGCGCCCAACCATACGGCACGCTGTGCACGCCGCCGCTCGATCGCGACGTGGTGCACGATGCCGTCGCTGCATTGCTGCATCAGGCGCGGCAAGCCGGCGCCCATGCACTGATCCTGCGCGACGTATCGCTCGATGGCCCAGCGATGAATGTCTTCGATGAGGTGCTGCGGCAAGAGGCCTTGCGTCCGCGCGTCCTGCAATCCCACCGCCGCGCCTGTCTCGACGCGACGCGCGATGCCGATGAGTTGCTGCGCGACGCGCTCGGGCAAAAGAAGCTGAAAGAATTGCGCCGCCAGCGCCATCGGCTCGCCGAGCATGGCGCGGTGCGCTTTGCAGTCGCGCGCAGGCCCGAGGAAGTCGCAGCCGCGCTCGAGACATTCCTGCGGCTCGAGGCCTCTGGGTGGAAAGGCAAGCGCGGCACCGCGCTGGTCCAGGACGTCGGCGATGCCGGTTTTATCCGGCGTGCCGCTCCGGCGCTCGCTGAAACCGGCCGATGCGAGATCGTGACGCTGCATGCCGACGTTACGCCGGTCGCGGCCGCGATCGTGCTCCGGCATCAGGATCGGGCCTTCTACTTCAAGCTCGGCATCGACGAGCGCTTCGCAAAATTCTCACCGGGCGTGCAGCTGACGCTCGATCTGACCCGGCATCTCTGCGCCGATCCCGCTGTTGCAACGGCCGATTCCACGGCAAGCGCCGATCATCCGATGATCAATCCGATCTGGCGCGGCCGGTTTGCAATCGGCGACGTCCTGATTCCGCTGCGGCGGAACGATCCGGCGGCGTCGGCTATCTATGTGGCGATGATGTTGCGGCAGCAAGCCCGCGAATTCGCACGCCGCACGGTTCGTGTCATCCGCGGGCGCGAGGCGTAGGCGCCGTCATCCCTGCGTGAGCGCGCATGCGCTCATCGCCGGAGGCGCGAGCGCTTGCGAGCCTGGAAGGATGGATGTCTGTGGCCATCCTTCGAGACGCCGCACAAAGCCGCAGATCCTCAGGAAAGGCATCCCTCAATCGCTTCATGAAGATTTTGCATGAGTTCATCCATGCTGTCGCCCTGGGTAGCACAGCCGGGAATGGCGGGGACTTCGGCCCAGTAGCCCCCCTCTTCAGCCTCGTGCACCACGATCTTGATCTTCATCATCGATCTCCACTCTGGATTGTCGCGCGTACGTCGGGCAAATTCAAGTCTTGCCGACGTCGCGCTCCTACTCCGCCGCCTGCGCGTTGACTTCCGCCGAGACCTGGCGGATGGCGCGGGCGAGTTGTTCGGCGGGCTGCGCGCCGGATACCGCGTATTTCTGTGCAAAGACAAACGTCGGCACGCCGGAGATGCCCTTGTCGGAGGCCTCCTTGGCCTGCGCGGAAATAAGATCCACATCCTCATCGGTCGCAAGACGCTTGCGCACGTCGTCGGCGTCGAGGCCGATGTCGGCCGCCGCCTGCACAAGCACATTGGGATCGGTGAGATCGCCGCCGTCCCTGAAATACAACTCCATCAGCCGCTGCTTCATTTCAGCCGATTTGCCCTTCGCATCGGCCCAGTGAATCAGCCGATGGCAGTCGATCGTGTTGGGCTGCCGCTTGACCAGCTCGGGCCGGTACACCAGACCCTCTTCGTTGGCGGCGGCGACGACGCGGCCGGCGATGCCCTTGTAGGCCTCGGGCGAGCCGAATTTCGCGGTGAGGTATTCGTCGCGGCTGATGCCCTCGCGCGGTACCCACGGATTGAGAAAGAACGGCCGCCAGTTGATCTCGACCTGCACATCCGGCGTCAGCGCCAGCGCGCTCTCAATTCTATGCTTGCCGATGTAGCACCACGGGCACACCACGTCGGAAACGATGTCGATCTGGAGCGGTTTTAAGGTGCTCATGGGCGCCTCCTCGCTGAAAAGTGTGATCCGGAAAGTAAGCCGAATGGCCTGCGAAACAAGTGCGCGGGCCGCATGTCTCCCGCCACATAACCGCTCTGCGAGCAAACCCGGTACCGCCTGAAACGACTATTCCAGGGCAGCCGCGATCGCCCGCATCCGCTCCGCAGTCAGATCGTCGGCCGGAAAGAACGTCTCCAGCGCCAGTTCCGACAGCGTGATATCGACCGGCGTGCCGAAAATCATCGTCGTGGAGATAAAGCTCAGCACATCGCTGCCGTACCGCATCTTGAAAGGGATCGCGACGTTGTCGGCCGGCAGCGGCGCCGAGCGCGCCGGCATCGGAAAGGCCTTCAGGTCAGAATAGAGTTTCATCAGTTCGGGGTCGGCGGTCGCCTCGCACTGTCGGTGCAGCCGCTCCAGCAGATGGCCGCACCATTCGGCGAGATTGACGGTGCGCGCCGCCAGCGCTTCGGGATGAAAGGCGAGACGCAGAACGTTGAAGGGCTGGCCGAGCAGCCGCTCCGGAATGCCCTCGAGCAGCGGCATCACCATGCGGTTGGCCGAGACCAGATTCCAGTGCCGGTCGTACGCCAGCGCCGGATTTGGCTCATGCGCTTTCAGCACGAGATCGATTGCCGCCCGCGCCGATTTCAATGCGGGATCGTCCAGCGAGCGCTGCGGAAACGCTGGCGCATATCCCGCCGCGACCAGCAGCACGTTGCGCTCGCGTAGCGGCACGTCGAGCCGCTCCGCCAGCTTCAGCACCATGTCGCGCGACGGCGCCGCCCGGCCGGTTTCCACAAAACTCAGGTGACGCGCGGAAATCTCCGCGTCGCCGGCGAGATCGAGCTGGCTGAGATGGCGGCGCTGCCGCCACTCCCGCAGGTGATCACCGACATGGGCAGGTTTGGTTCGATCGGCTCGCGCCGTGGCAGACTGTGCGTTCATGGTGGAAAATCTATCACGCGAAGTTCATGCGTTCCATTACCTCCGACGTAGTCGAATTGCCGACGCGGCCGGGTCATCCTCTCCATCACAGGAGATGACGATGACCACGACTTCCCGATTCCGCACCCCTTCATCCGCCGCGGGCATGATCCCGTGGCTATCCAATCTGGCAACCCGGATGCTGGCCCGCATCCTCGACATGCCCGAGCCGCTCCTGCACAACACCGGCGTGTTCGTGTTCGCGCATGTAGCGGCGGTCGAAACCACCGTCGGTAAGACGTTTTGTCCGATCAGGCTGCTGCGTCGGTTCCGCAGCTGGCTCGGCCCGCCCGCGCGGTGACGGCAGGAATGGTCATTGCGAGCCAACGGGTCGCGCGAATGCGCGCCCGATGACAGGCTCAGTGAAGCAATCCAGAGTGCGTGCATGACGTCAACGCGAGTAAGCGGCACCGAAGGTTATGCCGACGAGGCCGAGGAGCTTTTCAAGCTCTATGAGAACATCCCCGCCGCCGAGGCGCACCGGGCGGTGCTGCACTTGATCCCGACGGCGCCGGGCCGCGTTCTCGATATCGGTTCGGGAACCGGGCGCGACGCGGCGTGGTTCGCATCACAGGGCCATCGCGTGGTCGCCGTCGAGCCAACCGATGCGATGCGGATTCCGGCGATGGCGCTGCATCCATCGCCCGCAATCGAGTGGCTGAACGATAGCCTTCCGGATCTCACGCTGCTGCGAACGCGCGGCGAGACGTTCGACCTCGTGATGTTGATTGCGGTCTGGATGCATCTCGATGAGGGGCAACGCCGGCGCGCGATGCCGAACCTCGCCTCGCTGGTGCGCGGCGGCGGCATGATGATCATGAAGATCCGGCACGGGCCGGTCCCGGCGGGGCGACGGATGTTCGAAATCACCGCCGGTGAGACGATCGAACTCGCAGCGATCGAGGGCCTGCAACCCGTTCTGAACGCTCGCTCGGAATCCAATCAGGAACGAAATCGCCTCGCCGGCGTCACCTGGACAAACCTGGCCTTCGTGAAGGAGAAGTAACGCTTGTAAGGAGGTCGTCATGCCCGGCCTCGTGCCGGGCATCCACGTCTTGACAGCACATCACCTCGAAAAGACGTGGATGGCCGGGACAAGCCCGGCCATGACGGCATCGGCATGAAGGCGGCTTAAGCCGAAGCGCGGCTCTCCTGGCCTTGCTTTGCCTTGGGCTCCACGGAAATCTCCGATTTCACTGATATCGCCTTGCCCGGGATGGATTTTCCGCCGTGGCCGTTCAGAAGCTTGCCGTTCAGCTTGACCCCGTTCGACTTGCCGTTCAGCTTTTCCTTCAGCTTCTTCTCAAGCTTTTCCCTGGCCTTGGCCGCCTGCTTTTCGGCTTTCTTCAAGGCCTTCTTCTCGGCTTTCGCTTTCAGGCGCGCTTTCTCGGCCCTCGCCTCGGCGCGCTTCTTCTTGCGCTTCTTTTCACACGCGTCGCATTTGCAGCCGATCGGCTTCAGGTAGGCCTTGAAGTAGTCGGTGCCGTAATCGTAGTTGATCTCTTCGCCGGGCGAGATGTTCTTGATGGCGCGGATCACCACCTTGCGCTTGCGCGGCATGACGTCGGATTCGGCGTTCGGCTTGCAGGCGTGATTGATATAGCGGGCGACGTTCTCGCGCACCGAACCGTCGATGGTCCAGCGGCCGTTGAGCTCGAACAGGTATTTGTTCTCGATCGCGTCGTCCTTTTTCTTCCGGGAATCCAGCAGCGGACCAAAATAGCGGACGATTTTGGCGCCCTTCTTGATCGCTTTGGTGGCGAATAGGCCAAGCCCGGTGCGGGAACGGCCGATGCGATAGGGCTTTTTCGACGAAATGGCAGGCATGATCGGTAAGAACTAACACGCTAGTGCGACAGGGCTCGCGAAGCCGCAGTTCTAAAACGATTCCGGGCCGATGTCAGGTGTTTCGCGCAATCGCCTTGAACCTTCCCCAGATTGCGTACGTCGAAGAACGGCAGTTCCACAACAAAAGCGGCCGGATCAGGCACATGGGCATGCGTGTCGCAACGGGAATCGTCGTCGCAGCCCTGTGCTGTGCCGCGTCCAGCCTGATTTCTAACGCCAACGCCCAAACAATCGGCAGCAGCTACACATCCACCGCCCCAAAGGACTGCCGCGTGACCAACCGATACTGGTGGTGACGCGGCTGCCGCCCGGAGCGGTCTGTCACGTGGCCTATATCGATGTGCAGGGCAACCCCAATGCCAACGAGCTCGCCCGCAAGGCCGCGGATGAAACCGCGCGTGGCTTCCAATGCGGCAAGGACGAGGTGCAAGTGATCGGCGAAAACGGCCGGGCCGCGCAACTCGCGGGACAGCGCTGATTCTCAAGACCGACGGTCGATTTGAGAGGATTGGGCTTGGGCCGCGGGATGCGTTATACCGCCCAGCCGAGGCTGCCCAAATCCCAAAGCCATTCCGGTTTTGCGAACAAAGGAGCGAGGAGAGCTAGCGATGGCCGTGGACGGAAACTGGAACATCACCATGAACACGCCGATGGGCGAGCGCAACGCGACGCTGAGCCTGAAAAGCTCGGGTGGTACGTTGACGGGGACGCAGGGAGCCGACGGCAATTCGGGCGAGATCTTTGACGGCACAGTCGCTGACGACGACGTCGCCTGGAAAATCTCGATCACCAACCCGATGCCGCTGACCCTGGCCTTCACCGGCAAGGTCTCCGGCGACAGCATGTCAGGCGAGATGGGCATCGGCCCGATGGGCAGTTTTCCGTTCACGGGGACGAGGGCGTAAACCTTTAGAGGCCAGAGGCGCTTCGCCATACTCAGTCGTCATACGCGGGCAAAAGCGCGAAGCGCGTCTTCGCGCTAGATGACCCGCGTATCCATCTTCATTGAAGAGTGATGGATGGCCAGGTCAAGCCAAGTCAAGCCCGGCCATGACGAATGGGGCGCGCCGCACCCCCTTCACCCCAGATTCAATTCCTTGAAGAGATCGTTGCCCTTGTCGTCAATGATGATGAAGGCCGGGAAATCCACGACCTCGATGCGCCAGATCGCTTCCATGCCGAGTTCGGGATATTCTACGACTTCGACTTTCTTGATGCAGTGCTCGGCGAGATTCGCCGCAGCACCGCCGATCGAGCCGAGATAAAATCCACCGTGCTTCTTGCAGGCCTCGCGCACCGTGGCAGCGCGGTTGCCCTTCGCCAGCATCACCATCGATCCGCCCGCGGCCTGGAACTGGTCGACGAACGAATCCATCCGTCCCGCCGTGGTCGGCCCGAACGCGCCTGACGCGTAACCTTCGGGCGTCTTCGCCGGGCCAGCGTAATAGATCGGATGATTTTTGAAATAATCCGGCAGCGGCTCGCCCTTCTCCAGCCGCTCGCGCAATTTGGCATGCGCCGAATCGCGTGCGACGATCATGGTGCCGGTCAGCGACAGCCGCGTCTTGATCGGATGCTTTGAGAGCGTCGCCAAAATATCCTTCATCGGCTGGTTGAGATCGATTTTTACCACCTCTCCGCCGAGCGACTGCTCGACGGCGGGCAGATATTGCGCGGGGTTGTGCTCGAGCTCCTCGAGATAGACTCCGTCCTTGGTGATCTTGCCGAGCACCTGGCGGTCCGCCGAGCAGGACACGCCGAGCCCGATCGGCAACGAGGCGCCGTGGCGCGGCAGGCGGATCACCCGCACGTCATGGCAAAAATATTTGCCGCCGAACTGCGCGCCGACGCCGAGCGACTGCGTCATCTTCAATATCTCCTGCTCCATCTCGAGATCGCGGAAGGCGTTGCCGTCGGCCGAACCGTGGGTCGGCAGCGCGTCGAGATAGCGGGCGGAGGCAAGCTTTACGGTCTTCATGCAAAGTTCGGCCGAGGTGCCGCCGATCACGATCGCAAGGTGATAGGGCGGACACGCCGCGGTGCCCAGGGTCAGCACCTTCTCCTTCAAGAACGCCAGCAGGCGGTCTTTGGTCAGCACCGAGGGCGTCGCCTGGAATAGAAAACTCTTGTTGGCGGAGCCGCCGCCCTTGGCCATGAACATGAACTTGTAGGCATCATCACCTTCGGCATAGATCTCGCACTGCGCCGGCATGTTGTTGGCGGTGTTTTTTTCCTCATACATCGACAGCGGCGCCAACTGCGAGTAGCGCAGGTTGCGGCGCAGATACGCGTCGCGCGCGCCTTCGGAAA
>JAQGKJ010000713.1 GCA_028290165.1 Bradyrhizobium sp.
CGGCGTTTTGGGATCGGGCGGCAGCGCAAAGCCATGGGCCTTCTGCACATAGACCTTGACGGGATCACCGGGCTTGATGCGCTCGGCAAGAAATGTCGAGGCAAGGCCGAGCCGCCTGCGTTTTCCCACGACGTAGCGCACGCAATCCACCGTCAGTGATAGTTTGCCCGGCGTCGCGTTGTGCGACGAGGAGATCGAATAGAGCCGCGGCTGCAACGGCTCCAGCGCCTCGACAAAGGCTTCGGGATGCGGACGCACGCCCGCGAACTTTTGCAGCGCCGCCATAACATCCAGGGTGGCTGCGTCGCCGTCGGGGTCCTCGCCTTGCGCCAGCGCGCGTGCCTTCTCGCGTTGCGCGCCGCCGGTGATGAACGAGAGCAGTTCGAACAGCGTGTCCGGCGCCTGCGACAGCGAGACGTCATCGGTCAAGACCTCGCGCAGCGTCTTACTCCTAACTTCAGTCAAATGCGACGCGCCGAGCAAGGCAATGATTTGATCGACATGCCCAAGATCGTTGCGGGCAAAAATGCCGAAGGAGTCGCCGACGACGTAATCGAGGCCGCAACCGCTGAGATCGAAATCGAAGTGCCAGGTTTCCTTTTCCGATCCGGCCCCGTTCAGGAGGCGACGCGACACGAACGTCGCGGGAACCGGATTATCGCGCGAACGCCCGGGCTCCGCGGCAATCGCCGGCGCCACTGGGACGGATGCTGCTGCCGTTCCGGGGGAAGCCGGAGGCGCCTTTTCCAGTTCCTCGTGCAGCGCTTTCAGCATGCGCGCGGTTTCCTTGCCGCCGGGAACGCAGAGATTGAGACGCGCTTCCGTTTTGCCGGCGATCGCGTCGGAATAGTCGTTGCAGTTATAGCCGCACTGGCCGCAGTCCTGCTGTGCCATCGCGGCCATCATGCGCCGTCGCAGCGGGCGGCCTTCGGCAAGCTTCATGCGCTCGGTAATCGGCAGGGTCTGGTCGTGCCAGGGCGCTTCGCCGTCGTCAACATCGCTAGCTGATCCCTGAAGCACGGCGGCGCCCTGCTCTGCCGACAATGCCGCGGAACCTTCGGACAGAAGCCCGGCAAAGAAGCCGTTCAGCCAGGATCGCTGAGCTTCGGAGAACGGGGCGCTGGAGGGAATGATTTCAATTTTGGGCGGAGGCGTCATCTGGTTCATGTCGAAGCCTCGGCATCGGCCAGCTTGCGCAGCGTTTCGCTGTCGTGCCGGCGTGCAAATGTGAGAAAGGTCTCATCGGGTGATGCGCGATGCGCGAGATACGCTTTCAACAGTTTTTCGACCGTCTTCGGCGCGTCCATGGCCTTGAGGTCGTGATAGATCTCCTGCCCGACATCGGCATTCGGACCGAACCCGCCACCCGCGAACAAATGATAGCCCTCGACGGTATCGTCTTCCTCGCCGACCGGCACTTTCGCGCCGATCAGGCCGATATCGCTGATGTAATGCTGTGCGCAGGAATGATGGCAGCCGGTGAGATGGATGTTGAGCGGGGTGTCGATCGGCACACGCGGCTCGCACCAGTCGCCGATCGCAGCCGCATGGCGCTTGGTGTCGGACGCCGAAAACTTGCAGCCGGCATTTCCCGTGCAGGCGATCAGTCCGGCGCGGATTTGCGACGTCTTGACCGCAAGGCCAATCGCTTCGATGGCGGCAACCGCCAGTCTCACGTTTTCATCGCGCACGCCTGGAATCAGAAGGTTCTGCCAGACCGTCAGCCGGATCTCGCCGTCACCGAGATCGCGCGCGATTTTTGCCAGTCCCCGCATCTGCTCGCAGGTCACCTTGCCGAGCGGCAGCGCGACGCCGATCCAGCTCACACCCGCCTGCTTCTGCTCGTGAACCCCGATATGCGCCGTGCGGTCGAAGGCAGGCCGCGGCGCAAGCGCTTCCAATGGCACGCGGGCAAGCGTGTGCCCGAGTTTTTCCTCCACCAGCGTGAGGAATTTTTCCATGCCCATGCCGTCGATGACGTATTTCAGGCGCGCCTTCAGCCGGTTGGTGCGGTCGCCGAGATCAATGAACACGCGCACGATGGCGTCGGCCACTTTGGTGGCGTCCGCAGGCCTGACGACGATGCCGGTCTCCTTGGCAAAAACCTTATGCCCGGTAATGCCGCCTAGCCCCAGGCGAAACCAGATGCCGGGCTCGACCCCGAAACCGTCCTTCACTTCGACGGCGGCGAAGGCGATATCGTTGGTGTCTTCCAGTACCGCGATCTTGCCGGCGCCGTCGAACGCGACGTTGAATTTTCGGGGCAACCCCGTCAGCGAGCGGTCGTTGAGGATGTGGTAGTGCCACTCGCGGGCGTATTCGCGGGTGTCGAGCAGTTCCTGCGGGTCGATCCCCGCCGTCGGCGTGCCCGTGACGTTGCGGATGTTGTCGGCACCGGAGCCGCGCGAGCACAGTCCGAGATCCTGAATGCCCTCGATCAGCGCGACCGTGTGTTTCGGCGGGATTTCGCGCATCTGCAGATTGGCGCGCGTGGTGACATGGCAAAACGGCCCGCAATAGCGCTCGGCGAGGTCAGCCATGCCGGCGAACTGCCAATGCTTGAGGATGCCGTTCGGAATCCTTAAGCGGCACATGTAGGAATCCTGCGCCGGCGCGACATAGAACAGGCCGTAGTAGCGCCAGCGAAAATTATCCGCCGGCGACGGCGGCGCGTTATCGAGCGCCTGCTGCTTCAGCCGCGGATACGCATCGAACGGATGTTGTTCGCGTTTGAATTTCTCCTGGTCCGCGAGCTTCTTGCCCGACGCGATGATCTTGTCCTGCGCCCTGATGTGCGCCGCATCCGGTCCGCTCGGCTCGGCGTTGGCTTTGCCGGCGTTGGCGCCACCGAGGCCACGCCCGACCTTGCTGATCTGCAAGCCGGTGGCGAAACCTTCGAGGTAGCGTTTCTGCTCGTCGGTAAAGTCGACTGAGAGCGTTTCGATTTTCATGGTGTGCGACGAAGCTCCTGCGGCCACGATCGGTGGCTTCAACGGGATTAAGGAAAGTCACCGCGCTGAAATCGGCTCGGCGGAGAAGCGCCGGTTCAATCCCAGGAAACGGTCCGACCAGCCTCGTTGCTGCGGAAATCCATCTTGGACGAAGCCAGCGGGCATCTGCGACGGCTGGCTGCATTGCAACATACAAGTTGTGTGCCATGCCGGCGTCGATAAAATATCTTGTGAAATCAAACGATTACGAGGCGGAATTGGAACCCTGCGGGTTGCCGGCACCGCTAATTTCGAGCAGATAGCCCAAAAATTAGCCGGTCCGGCCGGCTGCCCAACATTGCTTCACGAGGTCGGCTTCAGGATTTCGGGCGCCCGATCTTGAATGCCGCCAGGTGGCCGGCGATGTCGTTGGCATCGAATGGCGGGCCCGCGAAGGCGCCTATGGCGCCGGACACGTCGGCGGGCCTTCCCTTGCTCCCCAACGAGGCATCATAAAGGTCCGGCCTGAATACCGCCTGTGCCGTCCGAAGCGCCTCGGCGCTCATCGAAGTCTGCCCCCAGCGCACCATCTGCGCATAGAGCCAGGCGGCCTGCTCCGGATCGGGCCGCGCCGCGCCTTCCCGCCCCACCAGCAGATAGCGGTTGCTCTCGCGCATGGTTCCGTCGGGCGAAATCTTGAGACGGCCGTCAAGCGTTCGCTGGACCACTTCGGCATCGACGCCGACCCGCTCCGACTGCGCCAGGATGCGCGCCGCCTCGGCGCGGTTTTCCGGCTGCTCGATGAATTCAGCGGCGCGAAATGCCGCCCGGACCAGCGCGGCAACGGCGTCCGGATTTTTCTCCGACCAGTCCTGCCGGACAGCGAGCACTTTTTCGACTGCACGCACCAGAATGTCGGCGACGAAATGCAGGATATGGCCGACGCCGAGATCGACCGCAACGGAATTCCAGGGCGCGCCGACGCAGAACGCATCGACGTGGCCGCTGACGAGGCTGTCGACCATGTAGGGCGGCGGCAGCACCACGAGACGGACGTCTTCGTCGGGGTCGACGCCACCCGCGGCCATCCAGAACCGCAGCTGATAATTATGGGTCGAGAACGGAAACGTCATGCCGAAGGTGAGCGGTTCAGCGTCACTCTTTCGTCGTTTTGCAACGACGCGTGCGAGCGCCAGCGCGGTAGCCATCGGATCAAATCGATCGCCGTCGATTTCCGCAATGATTGCTGCATGCAGCGCCGGCGACACCGTGATCGCGTTGCCATTGATGCCAAGATTGAACAGGGCGACGATGGGCACCCTGACATGCCCGAGTCCAAGGCTGGAGGCGATCGCGACCGGCGCCAACAAATGCGCGGCATCGAACAGGCCGATATTGAGCTTGTCGCGGACATTCGACCACGACACTTCCCGAACCAGCGTCACAT
>JAQGKJ010000736.1 GCA_028290165.1 Bradyrhizobium sp.
CGACCGACAAGCGCTGCGTCACCGTCGACGGCAAGGACCGCTGCAAGGTCGCGATCCAGACCAACAATGTCGAGACCGACGAGCGCGGCTATGTCTATATCGTCGATCGCGCCAACACCGGGCTGCACATCCTGGAATTGACCGGCGACGCGCGCGCGGTGGCCGGCCTGCCCTGAGGCGGTCGCGCGATGACGAGACCGCTGGCCGCGTTTGCCGTTGCGATCAGTATGCTGGGTGGCCTCGCCGGCTACCCGCATGCCCGCTCCGACACCAGCGGCTGGCGCGAGATCGCCTGGCCGTTTCCGCGCGACGGATGGCCGGCGGGGCGCGCGTTCCGCTGCGCGCCTGAGACGTGCGGCGGTGATATCGAGGTCTATGTGCGGCCCAAGATCGGCTTTTGCAATTGCGACAGCGGCGTTGCCGATGACGACGAGGTCGACCGCGTCGCCGATCTCGATCTGATCAGTCCGCGCTTCGATCCGCTCGAGCCGGGCAGGGCGGTCCAGGTCGCCGACATGCCCGGACGGATCAGAAGCTACCATCTCGGGATGCCCGACGGGTCGCGGCATTCAGCCGTCGGCATCGCGGTGTCGCGGCGCTGCGACCTGCTGGTGGCGGTCGGGCAGGGCGAGGGCCGCGCGCCGGACATTCAGCGCGCGGCGCTGGAATTTCTCGGCTCCAGCGACATCGCGCGCTGGATCGCGTCGGCGATGGATCGGCGGTGAGTTCGGTTCGGAAAACGCGTCTCCACAATAGCGTCGTCATGCCCGGGCTTGTCGGGGGCATCCCCGCCTTTTAGTACTCGTTTCGAGATCAGACGCGGATGGCCGGGATGAACCCGGCCATGACGAAGTTTGACACGCGAGTCCCCTCATGTCGCTCCAGCTCTATCTTGCTTTCGTCGCCGCCTGCATCGCGCTGGCGCTGCTGCCGGGTCCGGTGGTGACGCTGGTGATCGCCAACGGCCTGCGGCACGGCACGCGCGCGGCGCTGACGAATATCGCCGGCGTCCAGGTCGGCCTTGCGATCATGATCGGCATCGTCGCGGCCGGGCTGACCTCGCTGATGGCGACGATGGGCTACTGGTTCGACTGGGTGCGCTTCGCGGGCGCCGCCTATCTGGTCTGGCTTGGCGTCAAGCTGATCCGCGCGCCGGTCGAAGCCGTCGATGCCGACAAGCCGCCGCCTCCGCCGCGCGGCGGATTTTTCGCGCAGGGATTTTTGGTGGCGCTCAGCAATCCCAAGCTCCTGGTGTTCTTCGGCGCGTTCATTCCGCAGTTCATGGATATGAGCCAGGACCATGTCTCGCAGGTGGCGCTGCTCGGCGCGACCTTCATGGTGATCGCCGGATTGACGGACGCCGTCTACGCGCTGCTGGCGGGGCGCGCGCGGCTGTTCTTCT
The DNA here is from genome assembly GCA_028290165.1 of Bradyrhizobium sp. Next base: position 1,403 of record JAQGKJ010000736.1, read on the forward strand.
CGGCGCAGCGCACGCGATTGTTGTCGCGCATCTCCGGCGGCGTCATGATCGGCGGCGGCGTCTGGCTGGCGCTGACGCGGGCAAGGTGAGGGCTTCGCCGCGTCGTGGCGAACCCGTGCGGCGTCCGCCGCTCGACTCCCTCTCCCGCTTGCGGGGGAGGGCCGGGGTGGGGGGTGCCGCCGTGTTCAACCGGAATGATTGTCGACATTTTGGACCGGCATGATCCCCGACAGTTTGGGTTGAGCGGGCGGTTTGCCCGGGTCGCGGAGCCCCTCACGAGGCGGAGCGAACCGGGTGAACAGGCCGCGGTGATCGATGAGACCGACGTCCAGATCGCAAAAGCGCGGGAGAGGGGATGGATCGTTCGCGTGGTCGGGGACGCACCAAAAAGCGACGCTTGCGTTAAATCAGCCGCTGCATCCGCAACGTCGCTTCGATCTCGCCAAAAATCCGCGCCAGCCGCGCGGCCCATTGTTTCTGCCCGGCCTGGTCGGCGATCAGGTCCTGGCGGATTTCGATGCCGGTGTTCATCAGCCCGCGCGCCTCGCCGTGAACGGGAATCGTGTAGTCGGTCTCGTCGCTCACCGCGTAGGGCTCGTTGTCGCCGATCACGAGATCCGCTTCGCCGCGCAGCAGCTTTAGCAGCAGCGGCGGCAATCGCGTGTCGCGGTGATAGAGCGTGCCGATGTGCCAGGGCCGTTCGATCCCGGCATAGACCGGCGTGAAACTGTGCAGCGACACCAGCACCGTCGGCACACCGTCGCGCTGGCGCTGCTCGATCACCTCGGCGATACGGCGGTGGTAGGGATCGAAGATCGCTTCACGGCGCAGCCCGGCGGCGTCGCGCGAAAGACCTTCGTTGCCTGAAATCACCGTCGCCTCGCTCATGCGCGGGATCGAACTGGGCGTCCCGGGCGGCCGGTTGCAGTCGATCACCAGCCGCGAGTAGGTTTGCGCGATCAGATGCGCGTCGATGTGCCTTGAGAGCGCCTCGGCGACGCCGGCAATGCCGATATCCCAGGCGATATGCCGGGAAAGCTCGCTTTCCGGCAGCCCGAGATCGCCGAGAATGCCCGGAATCAGCCGGCCGTAATGATCGCAGGTCAAGAGGAAAGGCGAGCGCCCGGCGAGATTATCCTCGAAAACCGGCGGAACATCTTCCCGGCCCAGCAGTCGTGTTATGCCGCCGGTGCTGTCCAAAGCTATTTTTCCTCAGTTGTTGCCTATCGAAGCAGTATGCCGATATGGGGAATCAGCAGCGATCGGTATAGATTCCCGCTTCCGAAAACACGATGATGATGACGACGATGCCGCTCCTGACCATCCATCACAAGACCCAATATCGCTATAATCGCCCGGTGGCGTTCGGCGAACACCGCATCATGCTGCGGCCGCGCGACGGCCACGATTTGCGCGTGCTGTCGAACGATCTCGTGATCACGCCGGAGCCGATGCGGCTGCGCTGGATTCACGACGTGTTCGGCAACAGCGTCGCGATCGCGACCTTCGACGAGCGCGCCAAAACCCTGAGCTTCAGTAGCACCACGACGGTCGAGCACAATCCGGCCGACGAGTTCGCGCTGACCGCCGACGATCCGGCCTATTTCTATCCGTTTCTCTACAACGATGAGGAGTTTCCGGATCTGCTTCAGTTCATCACGCCGCAATATGGCGACCCCGAGGGCGTGCTGTCGGCGTGGGCGCGGAATTTTCTTGATGCGGAAGGGCCGACCCCGACCTTCAATATTCTCGCCGGCATGACCCACGGCATCCGCCGGGCCTTCACCTATCGCAAGCGGCACGAGCAGGGCACCCAGCATCCGCTCGACACCTTGCAAACGAAGTCTGGCACCTGCCGCGACTACGCGCTGTTCATGATCGAGGCGTTGCGCCGTCTCGGCATCGCCGCGCGCTTCGTGTCCGGCTATCTGTTCATCCCCGGCGATCGCGCCCACGGCTATGTCGGCGGCGGCTCGACCCATGCCTGGGTGCAGGTCTATCTGCCGAGCGCGGGCTGGATCGAGTTCGATCCGACCAACGGCATCGTCGGCACCCGCGACCTCGTTCGCGTCGCGGTGGCGCGCGATCCGCGCCAGGCGATCCCGCTGCACGGCACCTATCTCGGGTCGGCCGATGCCTTCGTCGGCATGGACGTCAGTATCAATGTCGTCTCGGTGACGGAGACGGAGATGGAAGAGGCCAAGGCCGGATGATTTCCGACCGTCTCTTCGTCTACGGCACGCTGATGCGCGGCTTCGATCATCCCATGGCGCAATTGCTGTCGCGCAGCGCCGAATATCTCGGCGACGCGCGCTGCCGGGGAAGGCTTTATCTGGTGAAGCATTATCCCGGCCTGGTGCTGTCGGACGATCCGGGCGAGGTGGTGTTCGGCGAATTGTACCGGCTGCGCCAGCCTGACGCGTTGCTGCGCGAGTTCGACATGTACGAGGCCTGCGGCGAGGGTTTTGCGCAGCCGACCGAATATGTCAGGCAGATGCTCGCCGTGACGCGCGGCGGCGACGCGGCCGAGCAGGCCTGGACCTACATCTACAATTGGCCGGTGACCCGCCTGCCGCGCATCGAGTCCGGGCGGTTTCTGAAGCAATAGCGGCGCGGCACGCGCGGTCTGCTCCCTCTCGCGCACTTGCGGGCAAGGGAAGGCGCGACCTTGCATCGTCATTCCGGGGCGCGTCGAAGACGCGAGCCTCAGATGCGCAGTTGCGCATTGGGGAAACTCGAGATTCCGGGTCCACGCTTGCCCGTGTCCCGGAATGACGTCGGCCCCGGTTCCCTGTGAATAGCCGGGAGAAGGCCAACAATCTTCGTATTTTAGCGGCGCATCCTTATATCCATGATCGGTTGGCTACGGTGCCGACTTAAACCGCAAAAATCACCCATGCGCTTTACGCCTCAATTTCTCGAAGAACTGCGCGCCCGGCTTCCGGTCTCGGAAGTCGTGGGCCGCCGCGTGAAGCTGAAGCGGGCGGGGCGGGAGTGGAAGGGGCTGTCGCCGTTCCAGCAGGAGAAGACGCCGTCCTTCACCGTCAACGACCAGAAGCAATTCTATCACGACTTCTCCACCGGCAAGCACG
>JAQGKJ010000793.1 GCA_028290165.1 Bradyrhizobium sp.
ACGCAGACAATCGCGGCCCTGGAGGATCTTGCGGGCGCAGCCGAGCGCGCAAAGCTGCTTCGCCCGGTCGCCGGGCTGAAGTTCCTGCCGCCGATTCCGGATCCCTCGAAATTCTTCTGCGTCGGCAAGAACAACCGGAAGCATCGCGAGGAACTCGCCGCCAACAAGATGCTGACCGAAGTGCCGAACGAGCCGACCGGTTTCATCAAGCTGATCTCGACGATGTCCGGCGACGGCGATGAGGTCGTCAAACCCGGTGACATCACCACGCTCGATTACGAGCCGGAGCTTTGTTACGTCGTCGGCAAGCGTGCCTATGGCGTCAAGAAGGCCGACGCGATGGATTATATCTCGGGTTTTACGCTCACCAACGATGTCAGCGCGCGCGAAATCCAGAAGCGCGAGGTCGCCTCCGGCAGCCGGTTCTGGACCGCGAAGAACATGCCGGGCTTTGCGCCGGTCGGCCCCTATGTCCTGACTATGGATGAAGTCGGCGATACCGACAATCTCTGGGTCACCTGCGACGTCAACGGCAAGCGGCGGCTGCGCGCCAATACCGGCGATTATCTCTACAAGATATCAGACGTACTGGAACACTTTTCGCGTTACGTGGTGTTCGAGCCCGGCGATCTCATCGCCATGGGCGCACCGAGCGGCGTCGCGGTCGGACAGCCAAACGCGGCCGAGCTTTATCTGCAGCCCGGCGACGACATGGTGATCGCGTTCGAAGGCCTGATGTCGCTGCGAACGCGGATCGTCGCGGCCAGCTAGTCTAGCATCCGATCTTGGTTCGCTGTCTCGGCAACGACGGCCAGGCCGTAACCTCTTTGCCCGGATCGCACCGGTGCGGGCGCGTCACACTGAGCGGCGAACGTCGGCGGAACTGGTCCCGCCTGCGGCTGTGACAAAATGACCAGTGAGCTTCCGCCTTGTTTATGACCTGTTCCATTCAGGCCACGTTCAGTGCCAAGTCTCTAATAGATTCGATCAGGCTCCTCCTCGTGGGATTCTCATGAAGCATCAACGCAATTTCGCACTCGCCTTGCTCTCGGTGCTTCTTTTCGGAGGTGTGGCCCTGGCCAGCGCCCAAGCGGCGGAGACGCGTGTCGCATTGGTCATTGGCAACGCCAACTATCCGTCCGGAGCCCTTCCGACCCCTGCCAATGATGCCGGTTTGATCGCGCAAACTCTTCAGGCCGCTGGTTTCGATGTGACAGGCGTTCGCGACCTCGATCAGGATTCGCTGCGGAAGACGTTCCGGGATTTCATCGCCAAGGTATCTGCGGCCGGTCCCGATACGGTGGCGTTCGTCTACCTCAGCGGCTACGGATTGCAGCTGGAAGGCGAAAACTATTTCGTGCCGACGGACGCCAACATCGCACGTGATGTGAATGTCTCATCCGAGGCTTTACGCCTTTCGGACTATACGAGACCGCTTGCAGCGCTCGGCATCAAAGCCAGCATCGTCATTCTTGATGGGGCTCGCGCCAGCCCGTTTGCCAAGTCCGGCCCCCCGCTTGCGGGTGGGTTGGCGCTTGTCGAGCCGGACCAGGGGACCTTGATCGCCTTCAACGCTACGCCAGGGACCGTCGCGCAGAACGAGGCCGGTCCGTATTCGCCTTACGCCCAAGCACTTGCGGAGATGATGCGCGAGGGTGGCCTTCCGGTGACCGGCCTGTTCGACCGGGTTCGTCTTCGGGTCAACGAGATTACCAAGGGCGCGCAGGTGCCGTGGAACGCTTCAAGGCTACAGGCGCCGTTTTACTTCTTCGAGCGCGCGCCGGATGCGCCGCCGCCCCAGGTTTCGGCCGAACAGACTTCATCGATCCGATCGAAGCCGATCCGTGATTTTGACGCTCGTGAAGCCTATCTCGCAGCTCTCGATCGCGACAACCTGCAGGACTATGAAAACTTCCTCGTCGCCTATCCCCGTGATCCGATGGCGCGACGCGTGCGGGCCATTATTGCGGCCCGCCGCGAAGCCATCACGTGGCGGCGCAGCCGGAGCGTCGATACGCCTCCCGCCTACTGGTCGTACTTGGATCGCTATCCCCGCGGCCTCCATGCCAACGACGCGCGGCGCCGGTTGGCATATTTGACGGCCGCTCTTGAGCCGCCGCCGCGATTTGAAATCATCAGCTACGACGTACCGCCACCTCCGCCGGAAGAGGTGATCTACGTCGAGCGGCCGATATTGATGTTCGACGATCCGGATTTTGGATTTGAACCTCCGCCGCCGCCTCCGGTATTTTTCTTGCCGCCGCGGCCGGTCTACTTCATCGATCTGGTGCCGCCACCGCCGGCGGTTTATGCGTATGTTCTTCCGGTTCCGGCTTATGTGCCGGTGCCCGTCTATATCAATACGCCGGACTACGTTGCGCCGCCGCCAAACAATGTCATCTACAACAACATCCACAACTCGGTCGTCGTCAACAACGTCACCAATACCGTTGTGATTACCAATCCAAGTGGGCAGAGCCAGACTTTCTCTCCGCAACCTCGGTCTCCTGCATCTCAGACGCAGCCTGGCGCCGCATCCAAATCATCGCCCTCCAATGCCGGTATTGTGGGCGCCGGCATTGCAGGAGCCGGCGCGGGTGCCTTGCTGGCGCCCTCGGTTCCGCCGTCGCTCGCTCAAAAAGCGATCCCGGTTCAGAATACGAGTCCTACAGACACTCCGGCTCCCGGTCAGCCGCAGCCCACCGGGACACCACCGGCAAATGGCAAGCCGGTCGTCGGTCAGCCGTCGCCCACTCCTACGCCGACGCCTTCACCGACAGGATCGCCTGCGCCCGGGCAGAAGCAGGTCGTCCCCGACACCAAAGCGGGTCAGCCGCTGCCGTCTCCCACGCCGACAGCACCGCCTGCGCCTGGGCAGAAGCAGGTCGTTCCCGATACCAAAGCGGGTCAGCCGCTGCCGTCTCCCACGCCGACAGCATCGCCTGCGCCCGGGCAGAAGCAGGTCGTTCCCGATACCAAAGCAGGTCAGCCGCTGCCGACACCTACGCCGACAGCATCGCCTGCTCCAGGCCAGAAGCCGGTCGTCCCGGAAACCAAAGCCGGGCGGCCGCTGCCTGGATCAGGCGGACAACCACTGCCTACTCCTTCGCCGACACCATCGGCTACGCCGAGCCCGGCGCAAAAGCAGATCGTCCCCGAAACCAAAGGTGGACAGCCGCTGTCTCCGCAGACTCAACCGAAGGCTCCAGCTGTCGTAGCCCCGACGGCGCCGCCGTCACTTCCTCCTGCTGCGCGCCCTGTGCCGCCACCACCGCCACCGCCACCGCCTCCTGTTGCGCGCC
>JAQGKJ010000832.1 GCA_028290165.1 Bradyrhizobium sp.
GTCAATTTCACCGGCGGAATGGCGTCGGTGGTCGCGCAATTGAACGCTGCGCTCGGCACCTCCAATCTGCAGTTCTCGAATCCGGCGGGATCGACGTTGCGCGTCCTGGACAACGGCACCAATTCGGCGACTGTCAACGCGGCCTCGGTGACGGCAACAGTTTCCTCGCTTGCGGGCGGCAGCGCGCAGCTCCCGCTGTTTACCGACGGAAGCCAGTTGTACACGGGTTCGATCACGGGCACCGGATTGCAGCAGACCGGACTGGCGGGACGCATCACCGTCAATTCCGCGCTGCTCGCCGATCCGTCAAAGCTCACGGTCTACAATACCTCGCCGCTGACCAATGCCGGCGATACCACGCGTCCCGACTTTCTTTATTCCCAGCTGACGTCGGGCACGTTCACCTACTCGCCGCAGACCGGGCTCGGTACCGCGGCGACGCCGTTCAAGGGAACGCTGTCCGGCTTCATGCAGCAGTTCCTCAGCCTGCAGAGCAACGCGTCGACGTCCGCGACCCAGCTTCAGCAGGGCCAGGATGTCGTCGTCAACGCGCTGCAGCAGAAATTCAAATCCGTCTCCGGCGTCAACATCGATACCGAGATGTCGAACCTGATCTCACTGCAGAATAGCTATGCCGCGAATGCCCACGTGATGTCCGTGGTTCAGTCCATGATGACCAGCTTGATGCAGGTCCAGTTGTAACGCGACGAGTGTAAGGCGATCGATATGGCAATCAACGGCGTCAACTATGGCAACTCGATTCTCAACCAGTCGCTGTTGAACATCAACAGTCAGCTGACGACGCTGCAGTCGCAGCTGACGACCGGAAAAAAATCGACGTCCTATGCGGGGATGGGCGTCAACGAAGGGTTCGCCATCGCGGCCCGGTCGCAACTGTCGAACATTTCCGCGTTCAGCGACACCATGAGCAACATCAACACCACCATCGGCATCGCCAACACCTCGCTGCAGTCGATGGTCGATATCGGAACGACCGTTCTCAACAGCGCCAACAGCTCGACACAGACCCTCAACAGCGCCGGACAGACCATCGCCCAGCAAACTGCGACGTCGCAGTTGTCGTCGATGCTCGGCATTCTCAATATGCAGGCCGGCGACCGCTATCTGTTTTCGGGCGCCGCCATCAACACGCCTTCGGTCGCCTCGATGGATAATATCCTCAACGGAACCACCACCCAGGCCGGACTGAAGCAGGTGATCTCCGAGCGCGCGCAAGCCGACGGCACCACCGGCCTCGGCCGCCTTGTTCTTACGGCGCCGACGCCGACCTCGGTTAAGATGGCGGAGGACGTCGCCGGCTCGCCGTTCGGCCTCAAGCTGAGCGCGGTGTCATCGACGCTGACGGGCGCGACCGTAACCGGTCCTGCGGGATCGCCGGCCGCCATCTCGGTCGACCTCGGCCCAACCAATCCCAACAACGGCGATCAGGTCAGCTTCGCGTTCAAGCTGCCGGACGGTACGACTGAACAGATTCAGCTGACGGCCTCGAGCGCGGCGCCGCCGCCGGCCGGCAGTTTTGCCATCGGCGCAACTTCGACGGCGACCGCCGCCAATCTTAACGCCGCGCTGAACACGGCGATCGGCACGCTCGCCAATACATCGCTGGTGGCGGCGTCGGCAGTTGAGGCCGGCAACGATTTCTTCAGTTCGGCCGGGACCGCCACGGGGAGCGCGGTCAGCAACAAGCTTACGGTCCCTGCGCCGATCACCGGCGCGACGCTGTTGTCCGGTCTTGCCAACACGGACTCGCTGACGACCAATTTCGCAGCTGGCGATACCATCACCGTCAACGGCACGCCGATTACGTTCGTCGCGGCCGGTGCGACCGGCAACAACCAGGTCAACGTCACCGACAGCGTGCAGACGCTGCTGACAAAAATCGATGCGCTCACCGGCACCTCGACGCCTTCGACCATCAGCGGCGGCGTGGTCGCACTGCATACCGATAACGCCCAGGCTCTTACGGTCACGAGCACCAACGCCGCCGCGTTCGCGGCGCTCGGCTTCCCCCCCACGGTGACGGCGACGCAGCCGCCGCTGCGTGTCAGCGGCTCCCCGTTGAGCTCGGCCACGTCACAGGTCAGCGGCACGCCGGCGAATACGATCTCCTGGTACACCGGCGAAGCGGGTCAGGGCTCCGCCCGCGCGACGGCGACGGCGCGGGTCGATCAGTCGGTGACTGTTCAGTACGGCGCGCGCGCCAATGAGACGGCCATTCGTTCGCAGCTTCAGACACTGGCCGTCTTCGCCGCGGTCACGACCTCGACGACAAATCCGAATGCGGCGCTGCAGGTCCATGCACTCAGCCAAAGGGTGGCGCAGAACCTTGCGCCGCAACCGGGAAAGCAGACCATCCAGGACATCCAGTCGGATTTGGCGACGGCGCAGCTGACGATGAAAGATGCCACCGCCCGGCAAACGCAGGCCCAGGGGATGCTGCAGGGCATCGTCGACCAGGCCGAGAGTGTTTCTCCCGATCAGGTGGCGAGCCAGATTCTGGCGCTACAGACCAGCCTGCAGGCGTCGTACCAAACCACCGCGATGCTGTCGCAGCTGACCCTGACCAAGTATCTCCCGCTCGCGTAAGACCGGCCAAGCGGCCATTAGGATTTCGTTAACTACGTCTGTTTACTGTTTGGTGAGGAGTTCAGGCCGCGCCCGCCGCTTCGGAGCCGTTCATGACTGACCAGGTTCATCTGATGGTGGCCACGCCCTGCTTCGGCGGGCAGGTCTCCAGCATCTATGCCGGTTCGATCTTCCACTTGCAGCGTGCGGCGCGCGCCATGCCCAACCTCGACCTCACGGTCCTGATGCGCGACGGCGATGCGCTGATAACCCGGGCGAGAGCCAATCTGGTGACGCTTTTCCTCGACGATCCCAGCGCGACACACCTGCTGTTCGTCGATGCCGATATCGGCTTTTCGCCCGACCAGGTATTCAGGCTGATTGAATCCGGGGCGGACGTGGTAGCCGGCGTCTATCCGATCAAGCGGGTCAACTGGGACAGGGCCAAGCGGATGCTGGCGTCGGACCGGCCGAACATGCCGTCGGCCGCGCTCGACTATGTGCTGGAGATCGACAATCCCGACCATGTCGCCGTCGTCAATGGGTTTACCCGCGTGCGCTATGCCGGCACCGGGTTCCTGATGATCAGGCGTCACGTCATAGAGAAGATGTGCCTTCACCCGGCCTACGCGTCGCTGCAGTTCTTCCGCGAACATTCCCTCGATGCGCTGGCCGGGAGTCCGAACCGGTTTGCGCTGTTCGAATGCATGATCGATCCGAACACCGGGACCTATCTCAGCGAGGATTTTTCCTTCTGCAAGCGCTGGACCGATATCGGCGGCGAAATCTGGGCTGATCTCGAGAGTCGCCTCGATCATGTCGGCCCGTCGGTCTTTCGCGGCGATGTCTCGTCGCAGTTTGCCGCGTCCGCAAGCACGCCCGCAAGCGCGGTGAATGCTGCGTGAAATCATCTTGACGATGAGCGCCGTGCTTAGGTCGGACCCGGCCGAAGCCCGGCGGTCAAACCCATCAGCAACGCGCCGGCCTCTATGGCGCCGGCATCGTTCGCCCTTCCCGGAGTTTTTACATGCAGCCTGATGCCGACGAACCGATCGGAACAACCGAGCCACTCTGCGCCGATCGGATCGGATTCGCGAGACTCACGACATTGGCGTTTGGCGGCACCGATCTTCGCCCGTTGCGGGACGAATTGCTGTCGAAAGTCGCCGGCGGAACCGCCGGCGCCGGCGAGGGACTCGATTTGTCGCTGATCGCGCAGCTCCTGGGCGACAAACAGACCGGGATCGCCATCCAGGCCGAAGTGCTCGCCTTTCATCAGTTGTTCCGCTCGCCGTGTGCCGTGGAGAAGCCCAGACTGCGCGTTCTCGCGCTCGCGGCCGCGATCGACATGGGCGGCAACACCCCGATCGAGTTTCTGCTGGAGGAATCCGGGATCGAGCTATTGACGCTCTATGTCGTTGCCGGAGCCGGGCTGCCGGTGCCGCTGCCCGATCACGACGTTGCGATCGTGATCGCTTCCGACTCCGAGGAATGCCGCGATGCGCTTGCGATCATCGAACGGGCCGCGCCGCGCTGGCCGCGGCCGATGCTCAATCCACCCCAGCTCGTCAGCCGTCTGGATCGCGACAAGCTGCATCGTCTGCTCCGCGGCATCGAGGGATTGGATATCCCGGCGACAATAGGCGTGACGCGGGAAAAATTGTCCGACGTGGCTCGGTCGATCCTGTCATTTTCAGATATTGCGGCCGAGCTTGAGTTTCCAATCATCATCCGTCCGCGCGGTTCGCATGCGGGCGTCGGGCTCGCCAAGCTCGACGATCACGCCGCGATCGATCGATACCTTGCGGAACGCGCCGAGCAGGAATTCTTCGTCTCGCGCTTCGTCGATTACGCCAACGAAGACGGATTGTTCCGCAAGTATCGCGTCGTGTTCGTCGATGGCCGGCCTTACGCATGCCATATGGCAATCGCCGATCGCTGGGACATCTGGTATCTCAATGCGGGAAGGTCGGACAGCGCGCCCAAGCGTCTCGAGGAAGAGACCTTCATGCGGACCTTCGACATCGGCTTCGCGCGCCGTCATGCGACGGCGCTTGCCGGCATGGCTGATCGAATCGGCCTCGACTATTTCACGATCGACTGCGCGGAAAACAAGCGCGGGGAATTGCTGATCTTCGAGGCGGACAATACCGCCGTCGTGCATAACATGGACTCGCCCGAGGTCTTTCCCTACAAGCCGCCGCAAATGCGCAGGATTTTCGACGCCTTCGCGGCGATGCTGTATGGCCGCACCCGGCCTGGCCGGGAGCGCGCGGCGTGACCAAGGCGTTGCGCGAAGCGCTAGAGCGACCCGAATCGGGCGAGACGCTCGATCCCAAAAACTGGGACGACATCCGTGCGCAAGGTCATCGCATGCTCGATGACATGATCGACTATGCCGCCAACATCAGGGATCGTCCGGTCTGGCAGCCGATACCGGATGAGGCGCGCGCGCGCTTTCATGCCGCGCTTCCGCTTGAGCCTTCCAATCTTGCCGAGGTCTATCGCGAATTCACCGATTTCATCGTCCCCTATGCCACCGGCAATGTTCATCCGGGTTTCATGGGATGGGTGCACGGCGGCGGCACCGCGGTGGGCATGCTGGCGGAAATGCTGGCGGCTGGACTCAACGCCAATCTCGGCGGGCGCGATCACATTCCGATCGAGGTCGAACGTCAGATCGTCGAATGGACGCGCGAGATGTTCGGTTTTCCGAGCGGCGCGAGCGGGATTTTCGTTACCGGCACGTCGATGGCCAATCTGATGGCGGTGCTGGTGGCGCGGACCGCGGCCCTCGGGCGCTCCGTCCGCCAGCACGGCGTCGGTGACGAAGGCGCGCGGCTTACGGCCTATACCTCGAGCACCGCGCACGGCTGCATCTCGAAGGCCATGGACATCGCGGGCTTCGGCAGCGATGCGTTGCGGTGCGTCGAGGTCGATCGATTCCATCGCATCGACGTGGCCGCATTACGTGCGCGGATCGCGCGCGACCGCGAGGCCGGCCTGAAACCTTTCCTCGTCGTCGGCTCCGCCGGAACGGTGGATATCGGCGCCATCGATGATCTCCTCGCACTCAGCGCATTGTGCCGCGAAGAAGAGCTCTGGTTTCACGTCGACGGTGCCTATGGCGCGCTTGGGATTCTCTCGCGGGCGATCGCGCCGCGGCTCGGTGGTTTGGAACACGCCGATTCAATTGCGCTTGATTTTCACAAATGGGGGCAGGTGCCTTATGACGCCGGCTTCCTGATCGTCCGCGACGGCGATCGGCATCGTGACACTTTTTCCGCGCCGGCGGCGTATCTGCGCCGGGAGACGCGAGGACTTGCCGCGAACTCACCCTGGCCTTGCGACCTCGGCCCGGATCTGTCGCGCGGCTTCAGGGCGCTCAAGACCTGGTTCACCCTGAAAACCTACGGCACCGAAAGACTGGGCGCGGTCATCACCCGCACCTGTGCGCTCGCTGCTTATCTGGAAACGCGGATTCTGGCCGAGCCGCGGCTGGAGTTGATCGCGCCGGTCCAGCTCAACATCGTCTGCTTCCGCTACCGCGCTGCCGATGCCAACAAGGTGAACGGTGAGATCGTCATGGACATCCAGGAATCCGGGATCGCGGCGCCGTCGACCACGGTCCTCGACGGCCAGCTCGCGATACGCGCAGCCATTGTCAATCACCGCACCGGCACCTGCGATATCGACGCGTTGATCGAAGCGGTGCTGGAGTTCGGAGCGCAGCGCACGTCAAATGACGACCGGCTCGTGCTGCGAGTAGAGCAGTCTCCGCCGCTGGCGATGTAAGCGGTAGGGCTCTAGGCGGAACGACGGCCTTCCATGCCGGTGCTGCCCTTGCCCTGGCGAGCTTCATTGTGCTCCAGAAGCTTCTTCTCATAGGCGACGAGCTTCTTGGCTTCCTTCAGGGCGTGATAGAGATCGCCGTTCAGGATATGGTTGTTGATGTCCTCTATGATCGGCCACGCGCTCGGCGCGGCGGTGACGATATCGCGCACCAGGTTGAAATAGGTGCCGTGATTGACCTGCGGGTCCGGCGAAATATACATCAGCTGCACCGCCAGATAGACGAGCTTGGCCGGCGTATCGGCGGTTTCCGGCGTCAGGATGTCCTTCTCGCGCAGGATCGGAATGTTGTCGCCGTCAATCAGTAATCTGGCGCGCTGATCGGTGTTGGTGATTACGCAGGCGCCGATGATAATCCGTTCGTGCGGCTTGAGTTCGACCTTCAAAGCCATGCCAGTTCTCCGTTGCCGCATCTCGCAAGTGCGATCGTTGCAGCTGGTGCGCGTGAGTGCCGGCGTTAGGGGGCCGGCTCTGCGCGGATGCTTTTTTGCCGATGTGATCGCAATCCTTTCCTATTGCGGTTAACGCTTGGTAAACGAAGTCGACAGCACGAAAATATCCAGCGTTATCAAGGCTATTTTCAAACCGCCTGACCGTAAAACGACTGACTGCCGCGCCGCCGGCGCTACCGAGCAAGCGGCAGCGCAATACCGATTCATGTTTTGTTAGAGGCTTGGTTCCACCGTCGACCCGGTCGCCCGATCAAAAAAGATTGGGATGTGCGTCCTCCAAATTTCACACCAGAAAGGTATGAAAAATGACCGGTATTGTTCTTTCGGCATCGGTTCGCCAGAACCTGCTCTCGCTGCAGTCGACCGCCGACCTGCTCTCGACCACCCAGAACCGCTTGGCCACGGGTAACAAGGTCAACTCGGCCCTCGACAACCCGACCAACTTCTTCACGGCGCAGTCCCTCAACAACCGCGCCAGCGACATCACCAATCTGCTCGACGGTATCAGCAACGGCGTGCAGGTGCTGCAGTCGGCCAACACCGGCATCACTTCGCTGCAGAAGCTGGTCGATAGCGCCAAGTCGGTAGCGACCCTGGCGCTGCAGACGACGGTCGTCTATTCCTCGAAATCGAGCTTCTCGGTGTCTCTCGGCGCCGGCGCGAGCGCCGGCGACCTGTTCGGCGGCAGCTCCTTCACCGCTGTTGCTTTTACCGGTGCGGTCGCCGTCAACGACAAGACGACTGCCCCGCCTGCCGTGACGGCTGCTACCTCGTTGACGGCAAATACCGCCAACGACTCAATCACCGCGACGATCGCTAACAACGACACGCTGACGGTTGACGGCCACACCATCACCTTCAAGACCGGTGCGGCTCCGGCTGCGAATACGCTTCCCGCCGGCTCTGGCGTCTTGGGCAACATCGTCACTGACGGCAGCGGCAACTCGTCCGTGTACCTCAATGCTGGCGCAGGTACCGTTGGCGATCTGTTGACCGCCATCGATCTTGCGACCGGTGTGAAGACCGCTTCGAACTCCGCGGCGGGCGTGGCCGCCATCAACCTCTCAACTGGCGCCACCGCCGGCGTGGTCACCGGCGGCGCGCTCGTGATCTCGACCGGTACGGCTGCTGATCTCAGCATCAGCGCCAGCAACGCAGCGCTGCTCGGCTCACTCGGCATCGGCGCCGGCAGTGCCACCACGTCTGTGGCGCGTACGCCGTCGACGAACTCCAACCTCGCCATCGGCACGGTTCTGGACGTTGCGGCCGTCGGCACAGGTACGGCGACCGCCATCACCTTCGGC
>JAQGKJ010000849.1 GCA_028290165.1 Bradyrhizobium sp.
AGCTCCTCGAACGCCATCACGTCGGGATCCTTCTCCCAGCGCGGCACGCCGACTTCCTTGGCGTAGCGGATGGCGACGATGCCGGCCGCATTCTCAAGGCCCGCGGCGCTGAGGATCGAACGGCCGGTCGAGCCCGCGGACAGCAGCTGCAGCGGCTTCCAGCCGAGCTCGGCCACTTTGCGGATCGACTGCGACGTCGCCTTGCCGGTGGAGATGTTGTAGAAAACGTCGGCGCCCGATTTCGAGAGATTGATCAGCTGGGAATCGACCGTCGGATCCGTCAGGTCGTAAGTCTGCTCCATGATCACCTTGGCATTGCCGCCGGCATCCGCCAGCACCTGCTTGAAGGGGCCCAGGAAGTCGCGGCCGAAGTCGTCGTTCTGGTAAAAAATCCCGACCTTCGCATTCGGCTTCACGCTGACGACATGCTTGGCGAGAATTCGCGCTTCGGTCGGATAGAGCGGCAAGCCCGCCATGGTCCATTTGTTGTTCTTCGGATCGTTCCATTTCGATGCGCCGGTATTGAGCAGCAGCTGCGGCACGCCTTTGGAGTTGAGGTATTTGTGCACGGCCGTCTGCGGCGCGGTGCCGAGCGAACCGAACAGGGCCAGCACTTCTTCCTGCTCCACCAGCCGCCGCGTCGCTTCAACGCATTTCGGCGCGCTATAGGCATCGTCCATGGTGGAGAATTTTATCTTGCGCCCGTTGATGCCGCCCTTGTCGTTCAGCATCTGGAAATAGGCTTCGCCGACCCGCCCCAACACGCCGTAGAGCGAACCCGGGCCGCTGTGCGGCACGGTCTGGCCGAGCCTGATTTCGGTATCGCTGGCGCCCGGATCGTATTTCTTGTCGTCGGCCCTGGCGGATGTGGCGGAGGCCACGATCGTGGCGACCGCGGTGGCGCAGAAGTCGCGCCTCGACTGATTGTTGTTCATTGTTCTTGTTTCTCCCTGGAAGAACATCCATTGATCTACATTCGCGCTTGCCCGGCAAGTACGAAGTTGCGGCTTCCGCGGCGCAACGCGGCTGCGCCGGTCAACGTTTCATTTCCGCGAGATGGAAATCAGGGCTTTGCCGCGACCACGACGAGGCCGGGAACCGGAACATTGTCCTCGTTGCGCGCCGACAAATCCTCACACCGGGACAATGCGAGCCCGGCATCACCAATCGACGCGCGCACGTAAGCGGCGCTGTGGGCGTAGCGCAGGCCTTCGCCGAGAATGACGCCGTCGCCGCCGTGGGTTTCCACGGTGAACGCCAGCAGGCCGCCGGCGATGAGCACGCGTCTGGCCTCACAAAGCAGCGGCGGGAGATCGGCGACATAAACCATCGCGTCGGCGGCGAGAATGAGATTGGCGCTGGCGTCAGGCTTGCCGCGCACGCCCTCCACCATGTCGGCCACTTCGAGCTCGGCATAAAGCCCGGTTGAACGCGCCCGCTCGATCATGCGCGGCGACAGGTCGATGCCTGTGAAATGATCGACCTCCCTGGCAAAGGCGCTGGCCGCCAGTCCGGTGCCGCAGCCGAGATCGATGGCGCGCTTGAAAAACGCCGGCTTGCGAACCCCGGCGCGCGCGGCCAGCACGGCCTTGAACAGAAGCGCGGGGCCGCGGTAGCCGAGATCGTCGACCAGCGCGGCTTCGAATCTTGGGGCATATTGATCGAATAGCGCGCGCACATAGGCCGGCGGCATTGTCGACAATTCCTGCGCCCCTAACAGCATCAGGTGCAGGCTGGCACCGTGCCGGTCCTCGGGATCGGCGTCTAAAGCTTTGCGAAACGCGGCGATTGCCGCATCGCGCTCGCCAAGCTGTTCGCGGATTTTGCCGAGCGTGAACCAGGCGGAGGCAAAGCCGGGGACCAGCTCGGTCGCCTGCAGCAAGAGGTCCGCGGCGGCAACAAGATCGCCCTTCAGCTGCAGGTCGCGCGCGAAATCGAACCGCCGGTCGGCAACCAGATCGCCTGATGATAGGAACAATCGCGCGGGCACGTCGGAACCGATTCCAAGACTTAAAAGGTAGACCGGGGGCAAGGCTCGAATGAACTTTGGGCGGGACTATATAACCAAAATGCGCCCGCAAGACATCCTGATGCCCGTCGCCGCCGGCCTTTGCTGCAAGCCTGGCGGCTTCCATATCGATCCGGTACGCCCCGTCGAGCGCGCCGTGATCACCCACGGCCATTCCGACCACGCCCGTCCCGGCCACGGCGCGGTGCTGGCCACCCAAGAGACGCTGGACATGATGCGGCTGCGTTACGGCGACAATTTCGCAGGCACCACGCAGGCCATCGCCTATGGCGAACAGATAAAGCTCGGCGACGTCACCATCCAATTTCATCCCGCCGGCCATGTGCTGGGCTCGGCGCAGATCGCGGTCTCCTGTAACGGCACCTGCGTCGTCGCCTCCGGCGACTACAAGGACGCACCCGACCCCACCTGCGCGCCGTTCGAAGTGGTGCCCTGCGACGTCTTCATCACCGAGGCCACCTTTGGCCTGCCGGTGTTTCGTCACGGCGATGCGGCGCTCGAGGTCAACAAGCTGCTCGCTTCGGTCGGGCTGTTTCCGGAGCGGGCGCATCTGGTCGGCGCCTATTCGCTCGGCAAGGCGCAGCGCGTGATCGCGCTGCTTCGTGCCGCCGGGTATGACGCGCCGATCTACCTGCACGGCGCGATGGAAAAGATCACACGCTATTACGAGAGCCGCGGCGTGGCGCTGGGCGATCTGCGCTCCGTCAAGGCCGTGAAGAAGGCCGATCTCGCCGGCACCATCACGCTGGCGCCTCCGACGGCGACCTCGGATATCTGGACGAGACGATTCCCCGATCCGGTCACCGCGTTCGCCTCGGGCTGGATGCGGGTGCGCGCCCGCGCCCGCCAGCGCGGCGTCGAATTGCCGCTGGTGATTTCGGAACACGCCGACTGGGACGGACTGACCGCAACCATTGACGCCACCGGCGCCGGCGAAATCTGGGTCACCCACGGCCAGGAGGACGCGCTGGTGCATTGGTGCAAGGCCAAGGGGTTGGCCGCGCGTCCGC